>JBFGLK010000264.1:0-5247 GCA_041576195.1 Promineifilaceae bacterium (SeqCode) | reverse complement strand
TGCGCGAGCCGGACGGGCTGGCCATGTCCAGCCGCAACAGCTACCTGACGCCCGCCCAACGAGCGGCAGCACCCGTGCTCCACCGGGCGCTGCGCGCGGCGGCGGACGCCCACGCCGGCGGCACGCGCGACGCGGAGTCGCTGCGGGCGATCGTCAGCGCGCAGGTGGCGGTCGAGCCGCTGGCCGATCTACAGTACGTTTCCTGCGCCGACCCGGACACGTTGGCCGAGCTCGCAGGGCCCGTCGAGCGGGCCCTGCTCTCGCTGGCGGCGACCGTTGGCCGCACGCGCTTGATCGACAATGTACTCCTTGGAGCCGACCATGCTACTGACGATTGACATCGGCAACACCAACATCACCATCGGGCGGTACGACGCCGGCGAGCTCGGACCGCGTTGGCGCCTGGCCACCGACCTGGAGCGCATGCCGGACGAGTATGGCTTCCAGATGCTGGGGCTGCTCGGCCACGACGGCACGACGGCGGCACAGATTGAAGGCGTCTGCCTGGCCTCTGTCGTGCCGCCGCTGACCGGCAAGTTCGTCGAGGCGTGCCGGCGCTATCTCGGGCAGGATCCGTTGCTGGTTGATGCCGGCATCAAGACCGGCGTCAATCTGCGCGTGGAAGACCCTCGCTCGGTCGGCGCCGATCGCGTCGTCGATGCCGTCGCCGTCAAGCACCTCTATGGCGGCCCGGCCTGCGTCATCGACTTCGGCACCGCCACGACGTTCGACGCCATCTCCGCCGCCGGCGACTACCTGGGCGGGGCTATCGCCCCCGGCATCACGATGGGAGCCGAGGCCCTCTACCGGCGGACAGCAAAACTGCCCCGAGTCGACGTGGCCCGGCCCCCGGGTGTCATCGGGCGCAACACGGTCCACGCCATGCAGTCCGGGCTGCTCTTCGGTTACGTGGCGATGGTCGAAGGGATGGTCGCCCGCTTCCGCGATGAGCTCGGCGCGGAGATGAAGGTGCTTGCCACGGGCGGCCTGGCCGCCACCATTGCCGCGGAAACGCCCATCATCACCCAGATCGTCCCCTGGCTGACCCTGGACGGGCTGGCCCTTCTGTGGGATCTGAACCGCCCAGCTGCCTAGGTCTCCACCGGTGCAGTCTGGCGTGGGCGAATAGGATAGAATACCCGGGCTGAGTCATGTGGTGGTGGCCGTTTGCCACCGTGCGGGAGAAACCGCGATGCGAGATGCCGAGTATCGACCCCAGCGTATCCTGGTAGCCGAGGACAATCAGTACACGCTTGACGTGGTCAAGAAGACCCTCACCCGGGCCGGCTTCGACGTCGTCACGGCCGAGAACGGGGAGGAGGCGCTCCAGCTCATCGAGCGCTACGGCATGCCCCACCTGGCCCTGATCGACATCCTCATGCCCGGCATGGACGGCATCTCATTCTGCCGGGCCATCCATGAGTATACGGACCTCCCGATCATCATGCTCACCGCGCTGGATGATGAAGACGTCATCGTGGACGCGATCGATCGCTTTGCCGAAGACTACATAGTAAAGCCGTTCAAGCCGCGCGAACTCGTTGCCCGTGTTAATCGCGTATTGCGCCGCATCGGCGACTTCGGCTACACGCTGGATCCGGTCATCGCGGTCGACGAGGGGCTGCAGGTGGAATTCGCCAAGCGACGGATTATCGTCGACGGCGAGGAAGGCACGCTGACGCCGACGGAGAGCCGCATTCTGTTCATCCTCATGCGCAATGCCGGGCGCATTGTCACGTCGGAGTTCCTCATGCGCCGCATCTGGCCACTCGAAGAGGTGCACGAGAACCGCCTGCGCGTCCACGTCCACAACCTGCGCCAAAAAGTCGAGCGCGATCCGGCGAAACCCGTCTACGTGCTGTCCGAGCGAGGCATTGGCTACCGTTTCGCCGGGCCGGCGCGCTGAGTTAGTTTGGGGTGAACAAGGAAAGCGCCCTAGCCGGCCTGGGGAAACTCCAGCTGCTTATAGGGAAAAACGTTGATGACGGTCGTCTCGCGGTAGCGCGTGCGATACGGCACATTGACCCCGGCCTTGTGCACGTGACCATGAAGCAGAAAGCGGGGCTGAAAGGCGCGCATCAGCGTCAGGAAGACCTTGAAGCCGGTGTGAGCCAGGTCCGTGTCGTCATGAATACGATAGGGGGGAGAGTGCGTCACCAGCACGTCAAGACGCCGGCGATAGCGCGCCCGGGCCAGTAGCAAGCGTGGCAGCATGCGGGCCACTTCCCACCACATCTCCGACTCGGTGTACATCAGCGGATCGTCTGGTCGATAGCGCATCGACCCCTGGAGCCCGGCCATCAACAGGCCTTGCACCATGACGACGCGCCCGTGCAGGTCGATGCCGCCCTGGACCTGCGTGATGACGCGGCCATCACTCAGGTGCTGAGGGCCGGCGTCGTGGTTGCCCCGGACGTAGACGAGCGGCACGTCAAACGTAGAAATCAGGAAGTCGAGGTAGTAATATGGAAGGTCCCCGCAGCCTATCAATAGGCTCACGTCGGGGAATCGTTGCCGCACATCGTTGTGGTAGATGTGGTTGAGCACGCTATCGCTGACGGCAAGGGCCCTCAATACTGGGCCTGATCCTACGTCTCCCACTGCCGGTCCTGGTTCTGCGCCAGCTTGTCCAGGACCGCCTGCTCGAGATCGATGCCGGCGATGCTGGCCAGCTGGAGGAGATAGAGCGCCACGTCCGCGAGCTCCCCGGCCAATGCGCCCCGGTCGCCGACGTCATCCCCCCACTGGAAGTGCTCAAGCACCTCGGCTGCCTCAATAGCCAGCGACGCCGCCAGGTTACGCGGCGTCTGCGGGCGCGCCGACCCCGGCGCATACCACCCCTTGCCAGAGACGAAGGCGTGCATGCGGGCTTCGAGTTCCTTTAGTTCCATGCGCCATCCTCTGGCGCCCCGCGACGATGCATCGTCCTTCGCGTCCCACTGATCCGGGTAAGGCCGGGTCGGGCGACCGCCCGGCCCAACGCCGGATCGTCAGGCGCCGCACCAATGCCGGCGCGCCGCGTGGTCTAGAGGCGTTCCGCCACATACGCGGCCAGATCGGCCAGCCGGACGGAGTAGCTCCACTCGTTGTCGTACCAGCTGACCACTTTGGCCAGGTTGCCCCCGATGACTTGCGTGGACAGCGCGTCAACCGTGGACGAGTAGTCGCTGCCGATGAAGTCGGTTGACACGAGCGGCTCTTCCGTGTAGCCGAGCACCTTGCCCATCCAGCCGCTGCCTTCGGACGCTGCCTTAAAGGCACCGTTGATCTCATCCACGGTGACGTCCCGCTCGAGCTCAGCGATCAGGTCGACGACGGAGACGGTCTGCACGGGCACTCGGAAAGCCATGCCGTCGAAGCGGCCTTCCAGCTCGGGAATCACGAGCGAGACCGCCTTGGCTGCCCCCGTCGTGGTCGGGATGATGTTGATGCCGGCAGCCCGGGCGCGGCGCAAGTCCTTGTGCGCCAGGTCCAGGATGCGCTGGTCGTTGGTGTAGGCATGAATGGTGGACATCAGCGCCCGCTTGATGCCGAAGGCGTCCTGCAACACCTTGGCGACCGGCGCCAGGCAGTTGGTCGTGCAGCTAGCGTTCGAGAAGACGTGGTGCTGTGCAGGATCGTAGGCATCTTCATTGACGCCCAGCACAAAGGTACCGTCGATCTTCTTGCCCGGCGCCGAGATGATCACTTTCTTGGCTCCGGCGTTGAGGTGCACGCCGGCCGTCGTGCGGTCGCGGAAGATGCCCGTGCACTCGAGGACGATGTCCACCCCAAGCTCGGCCCAGGGCAAGTTGGCCGGATCACGCTCCGCGTAGCTATTCAACTTCTCGCCGTCGACGTAGATGTCGCCGTCGCGCACCTCTACCTGGCCCGGGAAGCGGCCATAGGTGGAGTCGTACTTGAGCAGATGCGCGTTCGTGTCTGCCGGCATCAAGTCGTTGACAGCCTCGACATCCAGGACGCCACGATAGCTCTCGTAGATCGCCTTATAGACTTGCCGGCCAATCCGGCCGAAGCCATTGATTCCTACCTTGACAGTCATTGAAAACTCCTTGCAGGTGGTCGGTCTGAGGACCTTGGACGCCTCCTCGGGACGTGCCGAGAAGCGACAATCAGGATCTGCGGGTCAGCAGGGACAAGACGCGCCCTGCCAGCTTCTCACTGTCGTGACGCCACGGCTTCTCTTCATCCACCAGGTCCGCTGTGATGAGGGCACCCTCCGCCGGCTCCGTAGGTTGGACGTATCGTGTCTGACCCCCGCCGCGGTCAGGCGGCACCGAGAGGTTGTTGTTGGCCAGGACGATATCCAGAGTGCCGGGCGGAAGGTATCGGGTCAGAGCCGCGACGTGCTCCGCGACAGTGTAATTATCCGTCTCACCGGGCTGCGTGGCAACATTGCAGATGTAGACCACTGGAGCGCGGGCCCGGCGTAGGGCGTCCGCCAGCCCCGGCACGAGCAGATTGGGCAGGATGCTGGTGTACAGGCTGCCTGGCCCAAGCAGGATGAGATCGGCCTGAAAGAGCGCCTGCAACGCCGGAGGATAGGGTCGCGCAGCCACAGGCTCCAGGAAGAGGTTTTCAATCGTCCCGGACGCCTCAGGAATGGCGGACTCGCCGACGATTCGTGTGAGCGGCCCGTCCGGCCCCTGCCGCTTGTCGGCCACGAGCCGGACGGCGTCCAGGGTCGAGGGCATGACGCGACCGCGGAGCGCCAGCACGCGCTCGGCGGCCAGCAGGCCCTCATCGAAGCTCCCGGTAATGCCGGCAAGCGCCACAAGCAGCAGATTGCCAAACGCATGGCCGTGCAGCTCTCCGCCCTCGAGCCCTGCCCGACCGCTGAACCGGTATTGAAGCAGCCGGGTCATCAGCTCCTCGTCGCGCGCCAGGGCGGCCATGTTGCTGCGGATGTCCCCCGGCGGCAACATGCCCAGCTCCCGGCGCAGCCGCCCACTACTCCCGCCGTCGTCGGCCACGGTGACGATGGCTGTGATGTTGGCCGTGTGCTCCCGCAGGCCGCGGAGCAGCGCCGCCAGGCCGGTGCCGCCGCCAATCGCCACGATGTGAGGGCCGCGATGGAGCTGGCTATGAGCCACAAGCGACTCCAGGATCGGCTGCCCTGGTCGCCGGAACGGGGCCAGGACGGTCAGGCTCAGGCGGTTTATGGCCAGCAACACCAGCGCCGCGCCAGCCCCGATCGCCACGACGATGCGGGCCCAGAGAGGCAGGAACTGAAGCGTGAGGACGTGG
>JBFGLK010000263.1:0-5288 GCA_041576195.1 Promineifilaceae bacterium (SeqCode) | reverse complement strand
GGAACACCATGGCGATATCCCGGTCTTTCGGCGGCACGTCGTTGACGATCCGGTCCCCGATGAGGATCTCGCCTTCACTCACCTCTTCCAGACCGGCCAGCATGCGCAGAGCCGTCGACTTGCCGCAGCCTGAGGGGCCGACGAAGACCACGAACTCCTTGTCCGCGACCTCAATGTTCATGTCCTGGATGACGGTGACGTCACCGAAACGCTTGTCCACATTGCGATAGGTTACGCTGGCCATCTGTTGTCTCCTAGGGGTGTTGTGCGACCATAGCAAATCGTCGGCAGAAGAGGACGTCTGGGCGAAATATATCCACTGGGGGCCCGCCTGTCAAGCAGTGGCGACGGGGCTTCCAGGGAGATTCCCCGGCTGGGCGCGACGCACGGCGCGGCGCTGGGCGTGGCGCCGTTACCCCCGAAGCAGCGTCGCCACCACGGCCAGGAGAAACAGGCCCATTGCCAGCAGGAACGGCACGCGATTCTGGGCCAGCGCGTCCAGCCAGTCGGCCGGTTCGCCGCTGTCGGTGGGCGGGGGCGGGCTGGTCTGGCCGCGCATCACCTGCCGGAACTGCTCGACGCTGCCCGGCCGCTGGTCGGGGTGCATGGCCATTGCCCAGTGGACGGCGTCGGCGACATGTGCCGGCACGGCCGGGTTCAACACCCGCAACGGGCGTAGCGAGGACGCTCGCAAGAAGCGGTCCTTGGCCGACGGGGGCGGTTGCCCGGTCACCAGGTGATAGAGCGTGGCGCCAAGGGCGTACAGATCGGACCGAACGTCGGTGTGATCCGGCTCGCCCCCATACTGTTCCAGCGGCGTGTAGAGCGCCGTGCCGCGCCCCTGGATCACGGTAATCGTGCGGACATCGTCGCTGGCGATTAGCTTGACCAGGCCGAAGTCGACCAGCTTGATGCGGCCGTCCGGAGTGAGCTTGATGTTGCTGGGCTTGATGTCCCGGTGTAGCACCGGCGGCTCCTGGCGATGGAGGTAGGCCAGCGCGTCCAGGATCTGGTCCCCCCAGCGCAGCACCTCGTCAACGGGAAGCAGGCGTTCGTCGGCCAGGCTCTCATCCAACAGCTCCTTTAGATCCCGGCCGGGAACGAAGTCCATCACCAAGTAGTCGCGCTGCTCATAGCTGAAGTAGTCGGACACCTTGGGTAGATTGGGGTGGTCCAGTTGGGCCAGTATGCTTGCCTCACGGAGGAACTGGCTCTGCATCTGCGCCTTGACATCTGGCGTGGCCTGCATGTCTGGCTGCACTTCCTTGATGGCGCATAGGCGACCGGGAAGGCGCAGGTCCTCCGCACGGTAGATGCTGCCCATGCCTCCCTGGCCGACCACGCCGGTCAGCCGATAGCGCCCACGCAGGACGGTGTTTTCTTCCAGTGAACGTAGCATTCTCATTCGAGGGCCGGGCGGGCTCGCGGGCCGCCCGACCGGATTTTTCAGTTGCGGCGTTTTCTTCTATTATAGTGATGAATCGTTGAACCGCTGCCAGGGTTCGGCGGGTGTTCCCTTCGGCCGCCACGGGCCGATGGAACCGACCACGACTCCTTCCTTCTTTGGTACCGGTAATGCCGCCTTCCGGCACGCCGCCGCTCTGTCGACACGCCGAGGCATGGCCCAGGAACGGCAACCATCGGAAAGGTCAGGCGAGCTATGAACCAACAACCCGTGCTGATCGCGCGCGAGGGCGAGCTGGCCGGGCAGCAGTGGCCGTTCGACAGCGATGAGCTGATCATTGGCCGCGGCGCCGAGTGCCACATCGTCCTGCCCGAGCGCCAGGTGTCACGCCATCACGTTCGTATCACCCGGGAGGCGGGCGGCTATTTCCTCCACGACCTGGGCAGTCGCAACGGCACCCACTTGAATGGCTTGCCGGTCCAGGGCTCGGTGCGCCTGCAAGACGGCGAGGAAATCCAGATCGCCCTGTGCGTCAAGCTGCTCTTCGTCGGCACCGATGCCACCGTGCCTCTGACCTTCGAGCGGCCCGTCCACGGGCGGCCACTGGTCCTGGACGAGGACCAGCGGGCGGTCCTGGTCAACGAGGTCGTACTCGACCCACCCCTCTCCCTGGCCCAGTTCCGCCTTTTGAAGCTGCTCTACGATGCCGAGGGCGCGGTCTGTGATCGCGACGCCATCGTGGACGCCGTCTGGCCCGGCACGGGCGGCTCGGGCGTCTCGGAGCAGGCGATCGACGCTCTGGTGCGTCGCCTGCGCGATCGGCTGGCCGAGCTTGACTCGACCAATTACATCGTCACTGTGCGCGGGCATGGCTTTCGCATCGACAACGACCCCCACTGAGGTGCCGGCAGCCGACCACCGCCCTTCAACAGACCTCGACGCCTGCCTACATGGACGCTTCGACGGTCGCTTGCAGCGCCCGAATCGCGTCGGTGGCCTCCGCATCGCCCGCCTGCTCCGCCTGCGTCGCCAACATTCGTAACACCTGAACCAGTTCTGGAGTGACCAGATCCTGATTCGCCGCCAGGATCTGGCTGACGGCGACGTCGTCCTCGGCGCTCATCAGCTGATTGAGCAGCCGCAACTCCGGTGGGGTCTGCTTTTCCGCCTCGTCCAGGATCAAGTCGCGGACTTCGGTCAAGGTGGCCGCCTGCGCATTGGCCTCCACCCCCTGCGCCTGGGCGATTGTCGCCGACAGCAGATACATGAACGCTTCATCAATCTCGTCGAGGCGCTCGCGGATGGCCTGGCGGCGATCTGGAGCCTGGAGGATGTCGCCCAGCAGATCATTCGCCTTCTGCATCATCGCGCGAGAAGCCGATTGCATCTCGTCGTGCAGCGCCAGAAGCTGTTCGCGGAGATCGCCCATCCGCCCGGCCCCATCGGCGTCGCCCGACGCCCGCCGCCGTTCGATCTCGTCGGCCATCAAACTGAACAACGAGTAGTTGATCGCCGCCTGACCGGTGGTGATAAGGGCCTCTACAAGCGCCTCGTCGGTCTCATGTCGCACAATGTGCTTGAACAGGAGCTCCGGCGACACGCCGCCGGCTTTGTTAGCCTCCTGGCGGAAGCGGTGCATCGCAATCTGTCGTTGCTCCAGCTCCTTGCCAATCGCCGTCTCCGCGTAGAGGCGCGCCTGGAGGTTGGTCAGCCGGACCGTCTGCTCCTGGTTACTCGACTCAACCGACGCTTGCAGCATCGAGCTCAGGAGGGCGAAGAAGGTCTCGTCGATCTCGTCAGCTCGCTCTTTCAGCAGG
This sequence comes from Promineifilaceae bacterium (SeqCode), assembly GCA_041576195.1. Classification (GTDB taxonomy): domain Bacteria; phylum Chloroflexota; class Anaerolineae; order Promineifilales; family Promineifilaceae; genus JAGVTM01. Next base: position 2,066 of record JBFGLK010000263.1, on the reverse strand, counting down.
ATCTCGACGACGTCTGAGTCCGCCCGGGACAGCGTGTCCAGTAGCTGCGCCTGGCGTCGCTGGCGCGCCATCATCTCTGGCGTGATGCCTTCGGTCTCCAGCACCTTTTCCATAAACGTCTGGTAGCTGAGGATCGTCTGCGGCTGCAACATGTAGCCGCGACGCTTTTCCGCCGGGGTCCGACTCATGACCTGTTGGACCAGATCGCCGATGATCTTCTGTTGCTCGACGTGGGGCAGGTTAAGCTCCATCGGCACATAGACCATGAACAGTTCATGCGCCGGATCGTGGTATAGAAGCGGAGCGCCCAGTTGGGCCGCATAGCCACAGGACGGGCAGACGGCCAGGTTCAGGCGACCGCTCAGTAGCAGTTGCTTCAGGGCGGGATCTTGGCCGACGTCCACGACCTGATGGATATCGAGGACGTATGGGGTGCGGCAGTTCGGGCAGCTGATCTGAGTTTGCATGCGTGTCTCGCTTTGGTGCCGTGTGACCGGCGTCATTTCAAGGGAAGAGAGAAAGAGAAGGTGGTCCCGGGCTCGCCGGGTGCCTCGTCGGCGTTGTTGACGAACCAGATCGATCCGCCATGGGCCTCCACGATCGCCCGGGTGAGAAATAGGCCGAGACCGGTGCCCTCAGTCTGCCGGCTGAGCGCGTTGTCCAGGCGGGAAAACTTCTGGAAGATGCGGTGCTGTTGGTGGGCCGGGATGCCGATGCCTTGATCGCGCACGGAGACGGTGACGTACTGGCTGCCGGCATGCCCTCGGACAGTGATGGCGCCGCCCTGAGGCGAGTACTTGATGGCGTTGCTGACCAGGTTATTGAGCACCTGGGTCAGCCGCCGCTCATCGCCATGCACTACAGGGAAGTCGTCGGAAAAGACCGTCTCGAAGGAGTGGTCCTCGGTCTGCGTGCTGAAGCGGGCCAGCACGTCCCGCGCCACGGCCGGCAGATACACCTCGCCCTCCGTGTTAAGGGTGAAGGTGCCGGACTGCAGCCGCGACGCCTCCAGCAAGTTATCGATAAGGTCGGTGAGGCGATCGGCCTCCTCCACGATGACCGAAAGATACTCCTGCTGCACCTCGACCGGCCAGTGGGCGTCCTGGCGTTGCAGGGTGCCGGCATAGCCCTTGATGATCGACACAGGCGTCTTCAGCTCGTGGCTGACAACGGAAATGAACGTCTTCTGGAGCTCCTCTTCTTCTTTGAAGCGAGTGAGGTCGCGCACGTTGGCCACGATATTTACAAGCCGGTCCCGGCCGTCGAGCACGGGGGCATAGGTGATTCCCAGGCGAATGGTGCCGCCGTCTCGTCGTTGCAGTTCGCCTTCCACGTAGAGGTGCGCCGCGCCGGGGAGCGGCCAGCCGTTGGCCTGGGCGGTTTCCAGGTCGGTGTCGGTCCGCCGGGCGCCCCAGCGGATGACCTCACCGTGCTCCCGGCCTATCGCCTCCGCAGCGGACCAGCCGGTCATGTGGCTCAGCGCGCCGTTAAACACGGCGATGTGTAGCTGTTGATCGAGGATCATGACGCCGTCCGCGCTTTGCTCCAGGATGGCGTCCAGCCGTTGCTTTTCGGCGATGACTTCCTGATAGAGCCGGGCGTTGCGCACGGCGATAGCCGCCTGATCGGCGAAGCTCTGCAGGAGCTCCGGCGCGTCGGGACTGAGGATCTTCTGGCCCACCAGGAAGACATAGATCATACCCACCAGCGTGTCGCCACTGATCATGGGCAGGCGCACCACCTGGGAGAGACCGAGGCCGGCGTCTTGGGCGAGTTGCTGCGTCAGCCGGGCCAGGCGGGGCAGGGTGTCTCGCTCCGCTCCAGCGGCATAGGGCAAGCCCACGAGCAGCGCTTCCGAGGTTTCCAGCAGTTGGCGGGGCAACCCATAGGCGGCGGCGATGCGGAATACCCGGTCCTGCGGGTCGGCCAGGACGATGATGCCAGCACGGCCAGCGATGAACTCGACCGACGCCTGCACGATGATGCGCAGGACGTCGCCCAGGTCCAGCTCGGACGTCAGGGCACGGCTGATCGACAACAGGTATTCGCGTTGCCGGATGCGGTAG
>JBFGLK010000262.1:0-5289 GCA_041576195.1 Promineifilaceae bacterium (SeqCode) | reverse complement strand
TGCACGCCCTGATCGCCGATCACCTGGCCCGCGGCCAGACGGCCGTGGTCGCCTGCTCGGCCCTGAAGCGACGGTACCGCGACCGGTTGCGCCGGGGCCACGACGGCGTCGCCTTCATCTTTCTTCAAGGCAGTCCGGACCTGATCCGGCGGCGCATGGCCGCGCGCCCGGGGCACTTCATGCCGGGGAGGCTGCTGCAAAGCCAGTTCGACGCCCTGGAGCCGCCCGCGCCGGACGAGGCGCTGACCGTCGACGCCGCCCAGCGCGTCGACCAGGTGGTCAGGCGCATCCTGCAGCACCTCGGCGAGGGCAGGGGGTGAGGAGAAACCTCAGGCAGGTGTATAATTAATTTAACTAGCCTTATCTAAAGTAATAATCATGTGGTCTGGTGTGATCCAGTAGTCTGGCGGCCGGTGCATCCTGACTAACCGACCAACCGACTAACTGACTAAACCTCCAGCGCGGCCAGGCGCTCGAACAGCCGGCCGTAGAAGCGGCGTTGCCGCCCGAAGTGCGTCAGCTGCGGCGACAGGCAGATGTCCAGGTGGTCCATGTCCCGCTCCCACTGCGCGTACCAGCGCCCGGGCTGAAACGCCGCCACCGGCGTGTCCGCCCCGCACTCGCCGCCAAAGGGATGCGCACCGCTGAGGTGCGGGTGGGTCTGCGAATAGGCCGACACGGCGCCGTCGTTCTCCCACCAGGCCACGGCGTCGAATGCCGGCAGCGGGATCGGCGGCGCGGCAAACACCTTCTGGCCGATGTAGGTGGACAGCGCCAGCATGGCCGGGTTCATGAACGGCGACGGGTAGTGGTAGCCCGTGAACCAGCCCGCCGCCGTCTGCGCGGTGACGTAGGCGAAGTAGTAGGTGCCCGCCGCCGTCTGCCAGACGGCGTTGTCTTCATAGGCGCCCTGCAACGACAGGGTGTAGGGCGCGTTGTCGCATCCCCAGAGGAAGTCGGACTCGCCGACCCGGGCCAGGTAGGCCGGCAGCGTCTCCGCCAGCCCGCGCACGAACCCCCAATGATCCAGGTCGAAGTTGTAGATGGCGTCCAGGAAGGCCCCGGAGGCAGCCGTGAACACCTCCAGCATGCGCAGGATCGGCGTGGCGCCGCTCTCCGGGCGCATCCGGCCCGTCTGCTCGTCCACGCCGAAGAAGTAGACGAGCGTGCTGCCGTTCGAGACGCCGGAGATGGTGCTGATCGAGCAGATCCAGCGCGCGTCGCTGCCCCACCCCCAATAGTCGGTCGCCAGCAGGTGTTGCAGGCAGCGGACCGTGGGCGAGCCCAGGCTGTGGCCGACGAGATGGACGGGGTTGGCCGCGCTCCAATCCGGCACGAAGCCCCGGCCGGTGAAGTCATACCCGTACTGCTCATGGCCGGCGGCGCGGGCGTGAGCGGCGCCGTAGTCAACCCGCGCGCCCCGGATCTGGGCCGCCAGCTCGCAGGCGCGATCGTGGGCGGAGCTCAGCGGGCCCACGCTGGCCTCGTGGCGCGGGAGCGGCGCGTCGATGCGCAAGGCGCTCCCCCAGTAGTTGAGCGGCCCCAGCTCCTTGGGCCCAAAACCCAGGAGGCCGTGAACAAAGATGACGGGTTGCGTATTCGGCATCAGGCACCTCCCCCAACCGGCCGGCCAGCCCAGGCGGAGCAGCCCCGGGCAACGTAGCCGGCACCTTGCGTGGATCCGGGGGCGCTCCACCCCTGGCGAGCCACCCCCTGCCCCACCCTCATTCTAGAGGAGAGGCAGGCGGATGTAAATGACGAAGGGTTTACCGGGATGCGCGCCAGGCCACGGCCGGTGGCCGGCCATGGAACCCGACACGCCCCCTACCCCGCGCGCGGCGCCCGCGGGTCCCAGAACTCCCCCGTCAGGCCGAGGCCGGCGAAGATCCCGGGTATCTCGGCCGGCGTCGGCCGCCGGGCGTCGGCCTGCAGCCGGGTCGCGTACCAGGTGGTGGCCAAGCCCCACAGCTGGTCCATGCGCACCAGCGGGCCCGGCGGGCTCCCCAGCGCCGCGCACCAGGCCCGAACGTCTTCTTCCGACCGGAAGAAGAGCATGTTGTTTCAGGTGAAGACGATGTCGTCCCACCACCGCGCTGCCGGCACGAGGCTGTGGAAGAGCCAGGCCGACGGCTCGGGGCCGTCCTCGCCCACCGCCAGGCGGAGCGGCTCGCCGGAGTGGGCGCAGCGGGAGCGAATCGTCCCCGGCCGGCCCAGGGCTGCCGGCACGCCCAGCGCGTCCCAGGCGCAGTTGGCGAAATAACGATTCACGCCCGCCTCCACCACGTGCCGGGTCGGCACCCCGGCAAACGGCGGGGCCATGCGAATGGACGCCCCATCGGCCCCGAGGACGAGCAGCCGCTGCGCCGCCAGTGCCCGGTAGGCGTCGAGCACGTCGCCCGGGGCCAGCCCCACGCGGCCGGCCACCTCCTCCGGCGCCGGCCCGCGCCCGGTCTCGGCGAAGTGCCAGTAGACGGCCAGTTTCACCCGCGTCGCGTCGTCCACGATCTTCCCTCCTGCGCCGCGCGCCTCTGCGGCACCGCGCACGGCGCGAGCCAAGTATACCGAATCGCCCGCGAGAATAGCCTCCCCAGGCGTCTGCGCGTCTGCCGGCATGGGGTCAGGCCATGACTGCGGACTATTCGACGACACCACGACTCGCCACCGCCCGCCCCCTTCCGTTCGCGGTATAATCGGCGGCAGCAGCGCCAGTCGACCATCGAATCGCTCTCATGGCCCATATCACCAACAAACTGGCCAACGCCTTCGAAGGCGCGCTGGCCGGCGGCGGCGACCCCGCCACCTCGCCGCTGTACGTCTTCGGCCCCTTTCTGAGGCTGATCGTCGTCGCCGGCGTGGCCGAGATCACCTTCGGCGCCAGCATCTGGCTCGTCGTCCTCACCGTGGCCGCCGTCTCCGCCATGTACCGGCTGGTGATGATCTGGGTCACCGACGGCAGCGGCGGCAGCGGGCTCAGCGAGGAGGAGTTCGGCGGCTGGGCGGTGAAGGTCAACGCGGCCATCACCTTCATCGAGTACACGTTGACCTTCCTGGTCAGCATCGCCGCCCTGGTCACCTTCCTGGCCGATCGCTTCCCCGCCCTCAACGACAGCTTCTTCGGCCTCCAATACCGCACGATCGTGGCCATCAGCCTGAGCATCCTCACCGCCTGGCTGGTCAATCGCGGGCCCCGGATGGCGGCGCGGGCTTTTGGCCCGGCCACCGCCGGGGTGTTGCTGCTGCTCTGGGTCATGATCGGGGCCACGATCTGGCGGCAGGGCCTGCGCCTGCCCCGGCTGGACCTGCGCGCGTTCTCCCCGGCCTACCTGGAGCTCACGTTTGGCGGCTATGCCCGCATCCTGGCCCTCATGACCGGGATCGAGATCTTCGCCAACATGGTGCCGGCATACGGCGGGCCGGCGCGCGAGAAGAGCCGCAAGGCGTTCGGCAGCCTGCTGCTCATCATGGGCACCACCTCGCTGACCATGCTCGTCGTCGGCCCGGCCATCCTCGAGCTCGCCGACCCAACCAACGAGCACGTCTCGGTCTTCACGCAGACGATGGACCGGCTGCTGCCGGCCCCGCTGCCCATCCTGGGCACGTCCGTGGGCGTCGCCGTGCTCCTGTCGGCGGCGGCGGCCAGCGCCCAGGGGCTGCAAAACCTGGCCCTCGGCCTCAAATACCGCCACTACGTGCCCGCGCTCATCGGGCAGCGCAACCGCTTCGACGTGGCCGACAAGCCGGCCTGGATCGAAGTCAGTATCGTGGCCCTCTGCTTCCTCCTGCTCGGGACTGATGAGGAGACCTATCTCGCCGTCTATGCCGCGGGCGTCTTCATTCTTCTAGGCATGACGGGCTGGGCCGCGGTCAAGCGCCTGCTGCGCGAGCTGCGCGCCAACTTCACCGCCGGCCACCTGGCCACCCTCGTCGGCACGATCGTCGGCGCGGCCCTGGTGTCGGCCGCCACCGCCATCATCTTCTATGAGCGTTTCCTGGAAGGGGCCTGGCTCTTCCTCGTCTTCATCCCCGCGCTCTACGTGATCTTCAGTTATTTCCGCGCCCGCCTGGGCGAGCCGACGCCGCTGGAAAGGCGCCTTGGCCGCAAATACCTCTCCACTTTCCCCGCCGACAGCCGGCGCGAGGGGGGCGTGGCCTACGTGAACGTCCTCGTCCCGCTCGACGGCTCGGCCTTCGCCGAGCAGGCGCTCTCCGTGGCCCAGACGCTCTGCCGCGCCTACGACGCCAACCTGACGCTCATGTCGGTCCACCCGGCCGGCCGGCGGCGAATGCCGGCAGGCGACCGGCGCCCACTGATCACGGGCGAACAAACCGAACGCGAAGCCTACCTCGCCCAGCTGGCCCACCAGCTGCAGCGCGCCGGCCTCAGCGCCGACTTCGCCGTCAGCTTCGGGTCCGTGGCCGACGAGATCCACGCCCTCGCCCGCGACGGGAATATGGACGTGGTCGTCATGAGCACCCACGGTCGCTCCGGCCTCAGCCGCTGGCTGATCGGCAGCGTGGCCAGCAGCCTCATCCAGCGCACCCGCACCCCGGCCCTGCTGATCCGCCCCGGCGACGAGTGGCGCAGCCGCGAGACGCGGTTCAAGCGCCTCCTCGTCACCCTCGACGGCTCCCGGGCGGCCGAGCGCGTCCTGCCGCACGCGCGCGCCATGGCCACCCGCTTCGAGAGCGAGGTACTGCTGCTCTCCGTGCCCGATGGGCAGGACCCGGCCAGCCCCGGGCTGCAACAGCTGCGCGCATACCTGGACCAGGTGGCCGCCACACTGCGCGACGAGGCGATCGGCGTCGAGGTGCTGGTAACCGGAGCGGAACCCGCCCACACCATCCTGGAGACCAGCGAGTCCGCCGCCGCGGACCTGATCATGATGGCCACGCACGGGCGGGGCGGCATCGAGCGGCTGATGCTCGGCAGCATCGCCGACCGCGTGGTGCGCCACACCCGCCGGCCCGTCTTCCTGGTGCCCATCCGCGGCCGCTAGCCGGCCACCCTGAAGGAGAAGGCCATGCCGCCCCGTTTCTGTCAGCCGGCGGCGCTCCCGGCCGGCGGCATGGCTGGTCAACAAAAAGAGTGAGACACAATCAAAGGAGAACCCGATGCAGATCAAGCTGACCAGCGTCCTGGTCGACGATCAGGCGAAGGCCCTGGCCTTCTACACCGACATCCTCGGCTTCAGGAAAAAGCACGACATCCCGCTGGGCGACGACCGGTGGCTCACCGTCGTCTCCCCCGAGGGGCCGGACGACGTCGAGCTGCTCCTCGAGCCCATGGGT
>JBFGLK010000261.1:0-5292 GCA_041576195.1 Promineifilaceae bacterium (SeqCode) | reverse complement strand
GGCGGCGGCTGAAGCGCCGCAGCCGGCCGCGCACCAGCCTGCCCAGGGCGTCCGCCCCGGGGTCGTCTGCGCAAAGGACGGCGACGTCGTCCGCCGTCTGGTGACGGAGGATCGCGCTCTTGGCTGCGGTGTAGCGGGCCATGGTGCCATGGCGATCGAGGTGATTGGGCGTGATGTTCAGGACGCAAGCCACGTGTGGGCTGCGATCCCACCACTCGAGCTGGAAGCTGGAGAGCTCCTGGACCACAATGTCGTCCGGGCCGATCTCGTCCAGCTCGGCCAGCAGCGGACGGCCGATGTTGCCACCGACCCAGGTCGTGGCGGCGTCGGCGCAGAGCAGGCCGGTCAGGGTGGTCGTGGTCGTCTTGCCGGCACTTCCAGTGATGCCCACTGTCCGGCGGGCGCGCACGCGCTCGGCGAAGAGCAAGGAGTCGTTGGTGACTGGGATGCCGCGCCGCACGGCCTCCTGCACGATGGGCGCCTCTGCCGGCACGCTGCCGCTTACGGCGACGACGTCCGCGTCGTCCAGGAGCCACAGCGGGTGCTCGCCCAATACCGTGCGCATGGGCAGGCCGGCGAGGGCCGCCAGGCTCTCCGCCAGCTCCGCCGCGGGGCGCAGGTCAGAGATGGTTACCCGGGCGCCGACGCGGGCGGCGAAGCGCGCCAGGGCCGTTCCCTGCCGCGCCAGGCCTAAAATGAGCAACCGCTTGCCGCTTAACGGGTCCATCGCCTCACACCAACGCCAACGCCATGCCGACCATGCCGGACAGGATGCCGATCAGCCAGAAGCGTTGCACGATTTGTGTCTCGCTCCAGCCGATGATCACGAAATGATTGTGCAGGGGTGACATCTTGAACGGCCGGATGTCGCGCCCCAGAAAACGCCGGGACAGGATGGCCGAGGCCACCTGGAGGAGCGTCACCGCCGTCTCGGCCACCGGGACGAGAGCCACGATGGGCAGGATCAGCCACTGATTGGTCATCAGGGCGACGACGCCGAGGGCGCCGCCTAGCGCCTGTGAGCCCACATCGCCCATGAACATCTGCGCCGGGTGGGCGTTGAACCAGAGAAAGGCGAAGCAGGCGCCGACCATGATGAAGCAGAAGATGAGCAGGAACTGCTGATCCTGTAAGAAGGCGATCACGCCATAAATGGCGAACGCCGTGGCCGAAATGATGCCCGCCAGCCCATCGAGGCCATCCGTCAGGTTGATGGCGTTGGCCGAGCTGACCACGATGAGGGCCGCGATCGGCAAATACCAGAAGCCGATGTCCACGAGCAGCGGCACCGTGGGCACGCCTACCCAGCCGCGCCTGCCGTTGACGAAGAAGTAGAGGACGGCCGCCGCGATCAAGGCGATCGCCAGCTGGTACCAGATCTTGGTCCGGGCAAGCATGCCCACACCTGGGCGCTGGCGAATACCCTGCAGATCGTCGATGCCGCCCAGCGCGGCATAGGCGATCATGACGCCGAGTGGGATGACCACGCTCTCGGCGATTTCGCGCAATTGGACCAGCTGAACGACGTTGACCACGAGGCTGATGATGAGCACCCAGCCCACGATCAGGATGCCGCCCATCGCCGGCGTGCCCATCTTCTTCTGGTGGCTGCTTGGGCCCTCGATCCGGATCTGCTTGCCCAGCCGGAGGCGCCGCATGAGCTCGACCAGCGGGCTGCCCCAGATGACAGCCAGCAAAAAGGTGACGCCGCCAATGGTCAGCGCGAATGCCATACTAGGCCTCAGTCCGGCTGAGTGCGGTGACGACATGATCAAGCTCCACGCCGCGCGAGCCTTTGAGAAGGACGACGTCGCCGGGACCCACGAGCGCCTCCAGCAGCGGGATGGCGGCCTGGGCGTCCGGCGCGTGCTGCACACGCTCTGCCGGCATTCCCGCCCGCAGCGCTTCTTCCGCCAGCCACTCCGCCCGCCGCCCGACGGCCACCAGGATGTCGGCCACCTCCCGCACGCGGCGCCCGACCAGCCGGTGGGCGTCTTCTTCGACGGGGCCCAGTTCCAGCATGTCGCCCATGACGGCGATCCGCCGGCCGTCGAGGTCGGCGAGAAGGGTTAACGCGGCGTTGGCCGATTCCGGGCTGGAGTTGTAGGTGTCGTCGATGAGCAGCGAGCCGCGGGGGCCGGCCACGGCGACAAGCCGCAGCTGGCTGTGCGGCGCCTGCAGGCCGCGAACGATCGCTTCCCAGCCCAGGCCGAGGACGAGGCCCACGGCGGCGGCCCGTAGCACCGTGTGCACGCTGTGCCGCCCAAGCACGGGCACATTCAGGTGCATGTCATCGGCGCCGTGGTGCAGGCGCAGGGCGATGCCTCGCAAGCCGCGCGACTCGACCCGATCGGCCCACAGATCCGCCGCGGGGTCAAGCCCATAGGTGAAGACGCGGGCGTCGGTGTAGTCGGCCATGCCCAGCACGCGCGGGTCGTCCCGGTTCAGGATGGCGTAGCCGTCTGCCGGCAGCGCTTCCACAAGCTCCTGCTTGGCGGCCACGATCGCCTCCAGGGTGCCCAGGCGCTCGAGATGGACCGGGCCAATCATTGTCACCACGCCGATGACCGGCCGCGCCAGCTGGCACAGTCGGGCGATCTCGCCCAATGCGTACATGCCCATTTCGAGCACCGCGCACCGGTCTGCCGGTGTGAGTCTCAGGAGCGTCAGCGGCACGCCGATCTCGTTGTTGTAGTTGCCCTCCGTTTTTAAGGTGCGCATGTGCTGGGCCAGCATGCCGGCGACCAGCTCTTTGGTCGACGTCTTGCCTACGCTCCCGGTGATGCCGACGACCGGCAGCTCGTGGCGCGCGCGCCAGTAGCCACCGAGCGTCTGCAGCGCTGCCAATGTGTCGGGCACCAGCAGGCACAGCGGGGCGTCGAGGTGGATCGCTTCGGCCGCCGCCACGTGCGGCACGTCGACCGTCACGGGGCGCTCCACCAGCGCGGCGATCGCGCCGTGGTGGAAGGCATCCGCCACGAAGTCATGCCCGTCCACGTGCTCGCCGGGAAAAGCCACAAACAGGCTGCCGGCCGCCGCCTCACGGCTGTCGATGACCACCGTAGACACCGGCGGCTCACTACCCGTCGGGGCGGGGCCGCCCAGGGCATCGCGGACGTGGCCCAGAGTCAGCATGGCGCGTCTCCCGCGCGGGCGTCATTGGCCATTGCGCGCCGCCATGATGTCGCTCTGCAGCCGGACGGCGTCAGGCGGGATGTCCAGGAGCACGACGAGTTCCCTGGCCAGCTCGGCGAAGGTGGGCGCCGCGGTCATCGAGCCCCAGGGGTTGAGCTGGGGCCGATCCAGCTTGACCAGCACGATGACTTCCGGCTGGTCTGCCGGCAGCCAGCCAATGAACGAGCCGATGACGTCAAACGGGTGGTAGACGCCGCCTTCCGGGATCTGGGCGGTGCCCGTCTTGCCGGCGATCGTGTAGCCCGGCACCTGGGCCTCATAGACCTCGCGGGCCACGGCGGTCACGGCCATCGTCATGATCTGCGTGGCCGTTTCCCTGCTGACGACCTGGCTCAACACGGACGGCTCGTGGCGCAAGACCTGATCCTGGCGCCGGATCTCCTGCACGATGTAGGGCTCCATGAGCCGGCCATCGTTGGCCAGCGCGGAGGCGGCCGCGATCATCTGCAAGGGCGTGACCGCCAGCGCCTGCCCAAATGAGTTGGTTCCCAGGCTGGCCTCGGTCCAGTTGCCGTCTCCGGGCAACGGCATCTGGCCGATGGCCTCCGCCCACAGGTCGATGCCCGTCCGCCGGCCGAAATTGAAGCGCTCCATGTAGTGGTAGTAGGTCTCGGGGCCCATCCAGGAGGCGAGCGTAGCGGCGCCCACATTGAGCGAGCGCGAAAGCAGCGTCGTCATGTCCGTCGGCCCGGGGGCGCTGCGGTCCCAGTTGTAGATCCGCACTCCGCCGAGTTCGATGAAGCCAGGATCGTAGTAGGTGCTCTGCGGCGTGACCGTGCCGCTATCCAGAGCGGCGGCCATGGTGATGAGCTTCATGACCGAGCCGGGCTCGTGCTGCTGGGAGACGGCCGGGTTGACGAGCACTTCTTCGGGTGCTTCGAAGTAGCGGTAGGGGTCGTAGTCGGGCTTGCTGGCCATGGCCAGGATGCCGCCGGTGCGCGGGTCCATGACGATGATGGTGCCGGCACGGGCCTGGTGCACCACCAGCGCCCGCTCCAATACCTGCTCGGTGACAAACTGCACCGTGCGATCGATGGTCAGGACGAGATCCGCCCCCTCGCGGGCGCGGACGTCCGGCTGGTAGGTCAGCGGCGAGACGTTGACGGTGGCCGCGGCCTTCTCCCCGGCCAACTCGACGTTGTATTGTGCCTCGAGACCGGCCTCGCCGTTCCCTTCGAAACTGGTGTAGCCGAGGACGTGGCTGAGCAGTCGCCCCTGCGGGTAGATGCGGCGCGGCAGCGGGTCGATCTGGATGCCATCGTAGTCCAGGGCGCGAATGGCGTCGGCGACTTCCGCGGAGACCCGGCCGGAGAGCAGGACGTAGGCCTCGCCGGATTCGAGCGCGCCCAGGATCTCGGTCCGGCTCTCCTGCAGGACGGGGGCGAGGGCCGTGGCGACCTGGCCCTTGTCGAACACGAGGTTCGGCGCCGCGCTGATCTGGTAGTCGAAGCCGTTGCTGGCCAGCACGGCCCCGTTCCGGTCGTAGATGATGCCCCGGCTGGGCGTGTCTTCCACCCGCACGTTGCCGTTCTGCTCCCCCTTCACCCGCCAGGAATCGCCCTGCACGATCTGGAACGCGAAGAGGCGGCCGACGATGACGACGGTCATGAAGAAGAGACCGATCACGATGAAAAGCAGGCGTCGGCGCTGGCTATTGTTCAACGGACTCACCTCGCTCCAGGCCGCCCAGGCGTTGTTGCAGGAGCAGCCACAGGGCCTCACGCATCGACTCGGGCGGCGCTGCACTCTCGACAACGGGCGCCGCCGGCGTCGGGTCCGGGCCGAGGGTCTCGGGATAGCCGGGAATGACCAGGTATTCGATGCTCTCCGCCTGTGCGCGCACAAAGCCCAGCTGCACGGCCCGCGCCTCCAGCAGCTCCAGCGACTGGGTGGACGCGATGTCCTTCTCCAGGGTGGCGTTTTCCCGCTTGAGCGTGTCAAGCTCGTTCTGGAGCTGTTGCACGGTGCGTCCAGTGATGGCGATGCGACTCACCTGATTCAGATAGATGGCGCCGAGCAGGGCGATCAGCACGAGGACGATGCCCCAGCCGAGCGCGGCCTGCGCCTCGGTCAGCCACGGCAGCCGGCGCAGCGCCT
>JBFGLK010000260.1:0-5295 GCA_041576195.1 Promineifilaceae bacterium (SeqCode) | reverse complement strand
GTCCAGGTCGTCGTCGCCGTGCAGGGAGAGAACGGCCCGCCAGGCCTCGCATGTGGGCGACCTGGGCGCGGGCGTGGGCACTCGCCCTGCTCGTCGCGGCACTTGCCGGCAGCGGCCTGATCCGTGGCAACCGGGGCGCGCACGAGCCCTGGTTGCCCGGCGCCGCGGTGGCGGCCACGGCGACGGCGCTGCCAACCGCCACCAGCACGCCACAGGCCACGCGCCCGGCCCACATTCACCCGCTGGCCAGCCCAACGCCCGTCGCCGCCCTGCCCGGCGAGACCCTATCCACAAACTGAGGGCGGGTCGCCTGTGACGCTCTGGAGTTCGCCACTGCATCCGCTTCACTCGAGAAAAGACGATGACCCAACTCGCAACGCCTACCGTACAGCCTGAGACGCATTCCGAGGAGACCGGCCCTCTGGCCCGGGTCATCCGCCTCGACTGGGAGCGCGCACTCTACGTAGTGCTGATCCTGCTGGCGGTGATCACCCGCTTCTGGGCGCTCGGGGATCGCGTGGTCAGCCACGATGAAAGTCTGCACACTCAATACGCCTACCAGTATTACATCGGTGATGGCTACCAGCACACGCCGCTGATGCATGGCCCGTTTCTGTTTCATATCACGGCGGTGACGTACTGGCTGTTTGGTGAGGCCAACGATTTCACGGCCCGCATCCCGGTAGCCATTCTCGGCGTCATCCTGGTGGGGATGCCCTATCTGTTGCGCGACTGGCTTGGCCGCCGCGGGGCGCTCTTCACGAGCTTCCTCTTCCTGATATCCCCTTATCTCCTCTATTACGCAAGATACATCCGGCATGACATGCCCGTTATCGTCTGGTCGATGATCGCTTTCATCGCCATATGGCACTACCTGCGACGGCCCGACCGGGACCGTTATCTATGGTGGTTTGCTGCCGGCACGGCTCTGATGTTCAGCACCAAGGAAGTGGCCTTCATCTACGTGGCCATTTTCGGCAGCTTCCTCGTCATCATGCTGGCGGCCAGGCTCTGGACCAGTGACTGGGTGCGACCGCTCCTGCCGTCGCTGCGGCTGCCGCTGGCGATGGTGTTGCTGGCTGCCGTGCTCGTCGGGGCCGGCCTGAGCGGGCAACGGGCGCGCGAGCGCCAGCAGGCAGAGGCCTCCGCCACGGTCACGGCGACGAGTGAGGGGTTCGCCGCCGATCCCGACGAAACTCTGACGCCCACGGCGCCAGCCACGGCGGAGACCAGCCTTTTCCACGTCATCCAGCTGCTTGGCGTGGGCGCCCTGGCAGCGGGTCTCTTTCTCGGCGCTTCGCGACTTCGTCCGCGCCTCGACGGCTACCCGGAGTTTGACCTGATCGCCCTCTACGTGTCGCTGCTGCTCCCGCTGGTTTCTGCCTTCTTGATCGTCATGGCCGGCTGGGATCCCCGTGACTATACGATAAATCGCTGCTTCCCAGAGGGCAGCGAGGGGATGGGCGCGGTCAGTCTGCTGTTCGCCCGCCTGACAGATGCCACCTGTTGGAACGCCTATTTCACCGCCCCCGCCTTCCGCTCCGGCGCCTTTCTCGTCTTCGCCTTGATCATCGGCATTCTGGTCGGACTGTGGTGGAATCGCCGGCGCTTCATCGTGCCGGCCGCGATCTTCCACGCGATCTTCCTCGTTCTCTACACGTCAGTCTTCACCAATCCCGGCGGCTGGACGTCGGGCATGCTGGGTTCGCTCGGCTATTGGCTGGCGCAGCAGGAAGTCGCGCGCGGCGGACAGCCCTGGTTCTACTACCTGTTCGTCACGCCGCTCTACGAGTTCCTCCCCTTGAGCCTGACCCTGCTCGCGGCGTGGCACTGGTTTCGGCAGAAGCGGCTACACCGGGTGCTGGGCTACTGGTTCCTTGCGGCCCTTATCGCCTTGTTGCTCTATAGCTTCGTCAACTGGCGGGCCAACCTGCCGGTGGCCCTTGGTGGTGCGGAGCCCTCGCGTCTTTCGGGCCTGATTGCCGCCGCGGCGCTACTCGTGGTGGCGAGCGTGGCTTGGTTCGCGCTGGTGGCGCGGCGGCTGAAGACCTCACTCGGCCTGATCCGCGGCTGGCGCGACCTGCCCTGGGCCGAGGCGATGACGGGGTTCGTCCCATTTCTGCTTTTCTGGTTTGTCATGACCTATGTCGCCTACAGCGTCGCCGGCGAAAAGATGCCCTGGCTGAGCACCCATTTCGTCATCCCGATGGGCCTGCTCGGAGGCTGGTATGTCAACGAACGCCTGCGGGGCTTTGCGCTGCGCCGCCTGAGCGAGCCCCGGACAGTCATCCTCCTGGTCCTGTCCCTGGCTCTCGTCGTCGCCGTTTTCGTCGCTCTGCGCCCGCTCTTCCTGGGCGAGGTGCAGATCGGCGCGCAGCAACAGGACAGCCTCCAGCGCCTGGGCCGGTTTCTGGGTAGCGCCACGCTGGTCGTTGGGCTCGCCTACCTCTGGAGGCGCTCGCGCGAGCAAGTGGGCGCGGCTGTTGGCTCGCGCATCTGGCTGGCTACCGGGCTCATACTCCTCAGCCTGGCCACGGTCCGATTCAGCCTGATGGCCAGCTTCCCAAATGGCGACTTCGCTACGGAGTTCCTCGTCTATGCGCACGGTGCGCCGGCCACCAAGGACACCGTCATGAGCCAGGTGGACGAGCTGTCGCTGCGCCTACATGGAGACAACTCCCTAAAGGTCGCCTTCGACGACATCTCGTCCTGGCCCTACCTCTGGTACTTGCGTGACTATCCGAATCGACTCTATTTCGGCGGAACGCCGGCGCGTAACGTGACCGAGTACCCCGTCATCATCGCCGGCGACAATAACTGGACCAAGGTCGACCAGCTCATTGGCAATGACTACGAGTACTCGACCCACACCTTCATCTGGTGGCCAATGGAGGAGTACCGAAAGATCGGCTGGAGCGCCATCCTGGGCGATCCGCAGGCGGCCCCGGAGACCCGCCGCGGCCTTGGCACAGCAAACGTCCGCCGCGCGTTGTGGGACATCTTCTGGCACCGCGATTATCGACGCTATGGCCAGGTGTTTGGCGGCAGCTACGCCGACAGCCAGTGGCCGTTGCGGCGGCCGCTACGTTTGTATGTGGGCAAGGACGTCTACACCCAGCTCTGGGACTACGGGGCCACGGCGGCGACCTTTGAGCCGGCCGTCGATCCCTACGCCGAAGGCGCCCTGACGCCCCAGGCCGTTCAGCTCTACGGGGGCGCTGGCGAGCTGCTCACGCCCCGCAATGTGGCGATTGGGCCCGACGGCAGGATCTATGTCGCCGACGCTGGCAACCACCGGATCGCCGTCTTTGACGGCGACGGCGATCTGGAAGACACGTGGGGCGGCTTTGGCGCCGATGCCGGCCTGTTCAACGAGCCCTGGGGCATCGCCGCGGACGGCGCGTATGTTTACGTAGCCGACACCTGGAACCATCGAGTACAGAAGTTCACTCTCGACGGGGAGCTCGTCCGCGTGATCGGCCAGGCTGGCGCGGCAACTGATGCCGGCAGCGGCGGCGGCCTCTTCTTCGGCCCGCGTGCCATCCTGCTCGTCGGCGACGATCGCTTCCTGGTCACCGACACCGGCAATCACCGTATTCAGATGTTCGACCGGGACGGAAACTTCGTCCAGCAAATTGGCGGTCAGGGCGGCACGCTGGGGCAGATGTACGAGCCCGTCGGCATGGCCGAGGGCAGCGACGGCAGTCTCTTCCTGGCCGACACCTGGAACGGGCGCATCCAGCGCTTCTCCTCGGACCTGTTCCCCCTGGGCGACTGGTCGGTCGACGCCTGGCGAGGCGAGTCGATCAACAACAAGCCCTACCTCGCTGCCTCCGCCGACGGCCGCATCTATGTCACTGATCCCGAGGGGTACCGGGTGCTCGTCTTCAATGAAGGCGGACTTTATCTGGGTCGCTTCGGACAGTTCGGGGCGGAGCTGAGCAGCTTCGGCCTGCCCAATGGCATTGCCGTCAACGCGGAAGGGGACGTTTTCGTCGCCGACGCCGGCAACAATCGCGTCATGCGTTTTGCGGCAGCGGACCTGGCCTTCAGCGCCACCGGGCCGGCCGGTGCCGGCGGGGGCAACTGATCGATCAGAGCAGGCCCATCGCGGCCAGGCCGGCGGCGGACTCCGTGAAACTACAGCTGGCGCACGCCGTGAGGGCGGAGCGGCGCAAACGGGCGATTTCCGGCGTCGCCAAACTAAGATCGCGCCAGTGAAAGGCGCCGACCAGAAACCGGAAGCGCGAGGCGTCTTCTTCAGCCAGAATGGCGGCCACGGTAGCCGGGTCGAGACCGTGCCGATGGGCCAACATGGCGGCACCAAACAGGTTGATGAAGCCATGCCGGTGCACACCCAAGGCCTCATCCCGACGGCGCACCGGGTGACGCAGGGCGCCAGCCGCCTTCATACGGATGCCGGCATCGCGGCTGGCGACGATCGCCCGGGCGAGTTGACCGGTCGTCGGAAATGCCGCCGGGCTCTCTCCCCCACAGCGCACTTTCAGCCCTGCCTCCAATCCACGTTTCTCCCGCAACATCGCTACAGCCGCCACCAGCGCCGGCAAAGCGTCGGCCGTCAGATTCGATTGTGCTACCTCGAAGTAGGGCCGGGCGGCTAGCGGCGACTCGGCCAGCGCCGAGCCAGCTGCGGCCACGACGGCGGGGCCTGCCGACGGTGGCAGCCGGTACTCCAGTGTCTCGACGGCCGCCACAGGCCACGAGCCGGACTCCCACGACGCCAGCTCGGCCATGTCGGCCTCGATCCCCGCGAGAAGGGTGGCCGCGTCCGGGCCGCTTCGTCCGACCAGGGCCAGCCGGGCGGGCTCCGACGTCTGGCTGAAACGCGGCGCACTCGCCAGATCAGCCAGACGCGTGGTCGGCAATACGAAGCGGCGGAGCATCCATCGCTTGTCGCCGTCTTGATGCCCGATGAAGCGACGCCAGGCCTCGCGCAGCGTGAGCCTGGCCGGTGGAAACATGGCCGTGTAGTCGATCAGGTTGGTGGCGAATGCGCGCAGGCTGGCGGTCAGCATCGGAGCTACGTCCCCGGCGGCGACGGCGGGCCGGCCATCCTCTCTTACAGCGCCTTGATCGACTCGAACGGCTCGCCGCAGTCGTCGCACACATGCATGGCACGACACAGGGTCGCGCCAAAGCTGCTGGTCAGATGGGTGTTTGTCGATTGGCACCTTGGGCACGGGGCCACATCAAAGAAGGTGAGCACAGCGTTGCCGCCGTGGCGCCTGGGCGGCGCTAGCCCGAACTCCCGCAGTTTTCGCCGGCCCTCGTCGG
>JBFGLK010000259.1:0-5311 GCA_041576195.1 Promineifilaceae bacterium (SeqCode) | reverse complement strand
TGGTCACCACCGACCAGCTGGCGGCGGAGATGGAGTCGCTGAGCCAGGAGTCGGTGGCCACCACCGACGTAAGCAAAGCCATGGTCGAGGCGCTGGAGCGAAGCCGCAACGCCGACGGCCCGCCCGATCTGGTGATGCTGGTCGGCAGCTTCGGCAGCAACAAGTCCACGCAGCTCAAGAACGTGGTCTGGCAGACCATTCAGACAAGCCTGCAAACGCCGGGGCAGGCCCTGATTCCCCTGTACGTGGACCTGCGCAGCTATCACCCCGATCAGGCCGCGCTGGACAACCCGCTCGAGGCGTATGTCCTGGAGCAGCTGGCCCGCTTCTGGCCGGATCTGCGGGCCCGCCACCTCGAAGAGCTGCCGGCAAACGTCCGCCTCCGCCTCCTCTTCTATGGCCTGGACCAGCTGACCGAGCGGGATCGCGCCGAGGCCCTGGACCAGCTCCTGGAGCTGAAGGCCACGTTCACCACGTTCGAGTACCTCCTCGGCGTCCGGGTCAACGCCATCGACTGGGCGACGCTCAAGGGGAAGACCGGCCTGCGCCTCCTGCTGATCCAGCCGCTCAGCCGTGTGCGCATCCGCCAGTTCCTGGAAAATCTGGACAAGCTAACCATGTTCGGCGGCCTGTCGCCGGCCGAGCGCCGGCGCACGGGCGAGAAGCTGCTGACCCGGCTCTACCGCTCCGAGCTCTTCGACCTGGTGGCCACCCCCTGGTTCATGGTCACCCTCCTGCAACGGGCCGAGCGAGACAGCTACCCGGACAGCCGCACCGAGGCGCTGAACCAGCTCATGCAGGTTGGGCTGTCGCGCCTGGCCCTGGGCCCGGGGATGCTGGCCCATGCGGTGGAGTCGATTTGCACCCTGGCCTGGGAGATGCAGAACGCCGAGCAGCAGGTGTGGCCGGCGGGCGGCGTCTTCACCATCATGGCCGCGGTGCGGGGCAGCCGCAGCTATGACCTCGAAGCGCTCTACGACGGCCTGCTGCGCTACGGCCCGCTGGAGGCGGTGGGCGAGCAGCTGGTGCACTTCGCCTACCCCGCCTTCCAGTCGTACTACGGCGCCCAGGCGATCCTGGCCCGGGAGGACCGGTCGCGCGTGCTCGGCCGCATCGTGGCCACGCTGGGCATGCCCAACCTGTTGCGCTGGTGGGAGGACACGCTCGTCTTCACTTGTGGCCTGCTGGCCAACGCGGGTGAGCCGGAAGCGCTGGAGGAGCTGCTGGCCAGCATCGTCTATGGGGCCGATCTGTTGGCGGGCGAGCGCGTCTTCCTGGCGGCGCGGTGCTTCCTGGAGTGTGAGCGCTACCGGGTCCGCCTGAAAAGCATGCGCCAGCACGTCATCAGCGCGCTGCGCTGGCGGGCCAGCAGCGTCTACGAGGCGCGCAGCCCGCAGCGCCTGCGGGCCATCGAGCTGCTCAGCCGGCTGGCAGACCCGTCGGTCATCCTCGAGCTGGCCCGCACGATGTATGACCGGGTGCGCACCAACCTGCGCGGGGAAGAGGATTACGAATATAGCAGCATCCGGCTGGCCGCGGCCGTCGGCCTGAAGCGCATGCGGCCGCGCCAGCGGGTCTACGAAACGCTGGCGGAGATCGATCCGGCGCTGCCCGATCTCTTCGAGAGCTGGCGCACGGGGGACTTCCAGGCGTTGTGCCGGCAATACGACGAGGCGCCCAACCCCGCCCTCCAGGCCCTGGCGGCCCTGGCCATCGGCGACCTGGTCTCCCAGTCCACGCTGAGCCAGGTCGAGGAGTCGCGGCGCCAGGCGGGCGAATACATGATGACCCTGCGCGCCTACTTGCGCTTGAAGAAGGCGTTCATGGACCCGGCGACGCCCCACGCCGTGCGCTGGGCGCTATCGGATGCGCTGGCCATGGTCAACTCGAGCGTGGTCACGGAGAAGGTGATCGCCCCCGCGCTGGCGGAGATCGTGCCGGCAGAGGCGGCCGACTCCTCCCGCGCCCGCTGCCTGGCCTACCTGATCGGCCTCATGCGCACGCAGCAACCGGCGGCCCGCGGCTACCTCCTCGACGGCTGCCTGCATGGCACCCAGGACCTGCGCCTCTGGCTAACGGTCTTCGCCGCCCTGGGCCGGCTGGGGGGCCAGGAAGATCGCCAGCTCCTGGAGGAGGTGGCCACGGGCACGCTGGATGGCGAGGACCTGGCCCACACCTTCCCCGCCGAGGCGGATCAGCTTCACCTCCGCCGGAATGCCATCGACGTGCTGGCCGACCTGGGGACCGGGGCGACCGTGGACCTGTTGTCCGGCGCGGGGCTGGGCGATGATCCCGCGCTGGCGCCGGCGTTCTTCCAGATGGCGTCCGCCATCCATTGGCGTCGGCAGTGAAACTGGCGCCCAGTGAAGCGAGGGGCCGGGCCCCGTCCCCCCGCTTCCAGCGAATCGACCTGAACCTGAGGGGCAAAAGGAGAGAAAGCCGTGCCGGAAGACAAACAACCCGATCCCCTGTTCTTTAACGGCATCGACGGGGCGACGGGAGCGTACGCCCTGCCCTCGATGACGGGGGAGCAGCTCTTCGACCTGATCAAGGGCGAGGAGAAGCCGGAAAACATCAATGAGCTCCGCTTTCGCCACCGCGAGAAGACGGTGACCCATCTCGGCGTCCGCGAAGGCGTCGACCCCACCCGGCTGGAGCAGACGGGCTGGGGTGTCATCTTCGCCCACGACGCCGACCCGGCGGTCAAGGAGGCGCTAAGCGAGCTGCTGCGCCTCCGCGAGAGGCAGGCCGGGGAGCACTTCAAGGTCTACGATGGGGCGAACGGCTATCTGCCGGACGAGACCAAGACCCGCTTCCTGGCCCGCCACGGGGCCGGCCCGGGCCCCGCCGATCCGGTCAACGTCCCCTATTACCTGCTCCTCGTAGGCAGCCCCGAGGCGATCCCCTACCGCTTCCAGACCCAGCTCGACGTGCAATACGCGGTCGGCCGCCTCCACTTCAACTCGCCGGACGCCTACGCCAACTACGCCCGCAGCGTGGTCCAGGCGGAGACGGGCGGCCTGCGCCTGCCGCGGCGGCTGACCTGCTTCGGCGTGGCCAACGCGGACGACCGGGCCACTCAGCTGAGCGCGGCCCAGCTCGTCGGGCCGGTGGCCGAGGCGCTGCGCGCCGGCGCGGACGGCTGGGCGGTCGAGAGCATCGTCGGCGCCGGTGCCAGCAAGGCGCGACTGGGCGAGATCCTGGGCGGGGACGCCGCGCCCGCGCTCCTCTTCACGGCCAGCCATGGTCTCGGCTTCCCCAATGGGGATCCGCGGCAGATCCCGCATCAGGGCGCGCTGCTCTGCGGGGACTGGCCGGGCCCCGAGGCGTGGCGCGGCAAGCCGATCCCCCAGGATTTCTACTTCGCGGGCGACGACCTGACGGCCGAAGCTAACCTGTTAGGGCTGGTGGCCTTCTTCTTCGCCTGCTACGGCGCCGGCACGCCCCGGATGGACGAGTTCTCCCAGCAGGCGTTCAAGCAGCCGACGCCGATCGCCCCGCACGCCTTCCTGGCCCGCTTGCCCGTCGAGATGCTGAGCCGCCCGCGAGGCGGGGCCCTGGCCGTGATCGGCCACGTGGAGCGGGCCTGGGGCTACTCCTTCGCCTGGCCCGGCGCCGGCAGCCAGACCGCCGTCTTCGAAGACACGCTCAAGCGCCTGCTGGCCGGCCACCCGGTCGGCTCGGCCATCGAATATTTCAACGAGCGCTATGCCGAGCTGGCCACCGTGCTCAGCGACGAGCTGGAGCTGATCAATGCCGGCATGGTGACCGATCCCTACCAGATCGCCGGGCTGTGGACGGCCAACAACGACGCCCGCGGCTACGCCATCCTGGGCGACCCGGCGGTGCGCCTGCCCGTCGCCGCGCCGGACGAAGAGGCGGACGCCGCCCGACCGGCGCTCGCCGTCCAGCCCGCCGCGACCCCGCCGGGAGCGGCCGGCCCGGCGCCGGCGACGCCCGCTGCGGAGGTCGAAGAGGAGCCGGACCCGGAGCCCGCAGCGGCCGCAGCCGGGCAAGAGACCCCCCGGGCGATCCAGCCGGTGGAACGCCCGCCGCTCCAGGTCGAAGAGCCGCTCATCCCGTTCCTGCCCCAGGTCGACACCTTCCTCTGGGTCAGCCAGGCCCGGGACGCGTTCGGCGTCTCCGGCAAGGGGCTGGCCGTGGCCGTCCTGGACACCGGCCTGAACACCGCCCACGTGGACTTCGCCGGCCGGGTCGTCGCCCAGCGCAACTTCACCCCCGACAACGGCGGCGACGCGGACGACGCCAGCGACGGGAACGGACACGGCACCAACGTGGCCGGCATCATCGTCGCCAACGGCACGCACCGCGGCGTGGCCCCGGACGCCAATGTCATCCCGCTGAAGGTGTTGCGCGACAACGGCGGCGGCGACTTCGCCTGGGTGACCGAGGCCCTGGGCTGGGTGCTCGACAACCGCGAGGCGTTCAACATCAGCGCCGTCTGCATGTCCCTGGGCGATGGCGGCAACTACAGTACGGACATCTTCTTTAATGACACGATGCGGGCCCGCATAAAGGCGCTGCGCGAGGCACGCGTGGCCGTCTGCATCGCCGCCGGCAACGACTACTTCACCCACAAGAGCCAGCAGGGCATGGCCTACCCGGGCATCATCCGGGAGTGCATCAGCATCGGCGCCGTCTACGACGCAGAGGAGGGCGGCTTCTCCTATAGCAGCGGGGCGAAAGCGAACTCCAGCCGGGCCGGACAGATCACGCCCTTCTCCCAGCGCCTGCACCCGAGCAAGCGCAGCAAGACCTACACCGACATCTTCGCCCCCGGCGCCCCGATCACCTCGTCGGGCATCCGCGGCCCACGCGGTGAGTCCACCCAGCACGGCACCAGCCAGGCCACGCCCGTGATCGCCGGCCTGGTCCTGCTGATGCAGGAGTTCTATCTGCGCCTGACCGGCGAGCTGCCAGAGGTCGAGGACCTGGTCGTCTGGCTGCGGCGCGGCGGCGTGGAGATCTTCGACGGCGACGACGAGAACGACAACGTGGAGCACACGAACCTGCGCTACGTGCGGGCCGACGCCCTCTCCGCCCTGGACACGGTGCGCCGCGCCCTGCAGAAGCGCATGCTGGAGCAGGGCCTGAACAATCCCTCGTGATGGGCGACGCCGGGCCCGCGTCGTCGCCCGCCCGGTGGCGACGAACGAGGTGGTTGCGGCGACTGGCCGGCGGCCTCCTGCTGGGCCTGCTCCTGGCCGGCTGCCGCACGCCCGCCCCGGACCCGGCCCCGACGCCGGCGCCGACGGTGGTCCCTACCGTCACGGTCGCGCCGGCGCCCACG
>JBFGLK010000258.1:0-5323 GCA_041576195.1 Promineifilaceae bacterium (SeqCode) | reverse complement strand
CCCGCGGCGACGGCAAGGCGAGCCTCTGGCCCTGGCGCCACCTGATTCGCTACGCCACCTACCTGCTGGCGCTGCCGGCAATCGGGCGGCTCCTCTGGCGGGGGCGCCGATTGGGCTGGGCCCTGCTCCTGGGTGGCGGCGTCGCCTATTGCTGGCGCCCGGCCGCCCGACTCTGGCCGGCCACCGAGGATTGGGCCCCACCCGCCCGCGTCCGGGCGTTCGCCCTCGTGCCGATCATCCGCCTGATCGGCGACCTGGCGAAGATGATCGGGTATCCCGTCGGCGTTATCTGGCGCTGGCGCCGCGACCGACAGCCAGCGGCCTGAGCCCCGCCCGCGTTCCCCTTGCTGACGCCACGACGATCCGCCGATGCCGGCACCCCCGGCCGCCTATTTGACGATGGCAAACACCATCGGCCGGCGGCCGGTCTCGGCGTATAAGAAGCGACCCAACGCCTCCTCGATGCGCTTGGGGATGAGTTCGGGCGTCTGGCGGAGCTGGCTCGCCACCCGGGCGATCGTCTCCGTCGCCCCGGCAAGGATCTCCGGCGCCTGGGTCAGATCGGCAAAGCCGCGGGAGACGTAGTTCGGCTGCCCGATCAGCGTCCCGTCGCGCCCCACCGTGGCCACGGCCATGAAGAAGCCGTTTTCCGCCAGCTTCTCCCGATCGCCAATTACCGACCAGCCGATCTCGCCGACGCTGGCGCCGGCGACAAAGACGTAGCCGCCGGGCACGCGCGGCCCGATCGACAGGCTGTCCTCAGTGAGCTCGAGGACGGTGCCGTTCTCCACGACGGCGATGCGCTCGGCCGGTATGCCCAGCTCGCGCCCCATCCGCGCGTGCTGGTGCAAATGGCGCAGCTCGCCGTGAACGGGCACAAGAAAACGAGGCCGCACCAGATTGATGAGCAGCTTCATCTCGTCGCGCGAGGCGTGGCCGGAGACGTGCACGCGGGCGATCTGGTCGTAGATGACGTTGGCCCCCCGCTGAAACAGCCGGTTGATGATTCGGTGGATCATCTCTTCGTTGCCCGGAATCGGGTGCGCGGAGATGACGACGGTATCTCCCTCCCGGATCTTGAGGCTGCGGTGGTTGCCCTGCGCGAGCCGGCCGAGGACGGCGCTCGGCTCCCCCTGGGAGCCCGTGGCCAGAATGGTGACCTGGTGGGCCGGCAGGCGCGAGGCGTCCTGAATGTCGATGAGCAGATCGTCCGGGATTTCCAGATAGCCCAGCCGCTGGGCCATCTTCGTGTTGTCCCGCATGGAGCGCCCAGTGATGGCCACCTTGCGGCCATGCTTTTGGGCGAGATTGGCCACGAGCTGGACCCGAGAGGTCAGCGAGGCGAACGTGGCCACGATGATGCGACCGCCCGCCTCCGCGAAGAGCTGTTCGAACGGTTCGACGATGCTCGTTTCGGACGGCGTCCAGCCCGGCCGTTCGGCGTTGGTGCTGTCGGCCAGCAGGCAGAGCACCCCCCGGGCGGAGAACTCGGCCAGCTTGGCGAAGTCGGGTGGCCAGCCGTCGAACGGCGTGTGATCGAACTTGTAATCGCCGCTGTGAACGATGATGCCCAGCGGCGTGGTGATGCCAAAGCCGACGCAGTCCGGGATGCTGTGGGCCACGTGGAACGGCTCGACCAGGAACGAGCCGACGGCGAAGGCGTCGCCCGCCTGGATCTCCCGGCGGGTGATCTTCTGAGTGACGCCCGCTCGGCGCAGCTTAACGTCGACGAGGCCCATCGTCAGGGGCGTGGCATAGATGGGGGCGTCGACGAGCTGCATCAGGTGGCCGATGGCCCCGATGTGGTCTTCATGGCCGTGGGTGATCAGCACCGCCTTGACGAGGTCCGCCTTGTCCTGGAGGTAGCTGTAGTCGGGGATGATGAAGTCGACGCCGAGCATGTCGTTCTCGGGAAACATGATGCCGGCATCGATGATGAGGATCTCGTCCCCATATTCGACCACGGTCATATTCTTGCCGATCTCCCCGCAGCCACCCAAGGGGACGATCCGTAACCTGTCCGTCATATTACTCTCCGCACACTGGTGGTTGACGGCGCGGCCCGTCCGCGCCGGAAAGCTCGGTGCCAGGCCCCGCCCTCATGTCTGCAGCAAGACCCAGACGAGGAGGATGAGCACCGTCTGCACGATACACAGGAAGCCCGTGTAGACCCAGAGGAGGGCGCGACCGGCGCCGAGAGCCGGCGCCACGGCCAGCGGTGCCGGCTCCGCTGCCGGCTCGATCTCACCGGCGGCCATCGGCCGGGTGACGGCGGTGTCGGCCCGGTAGCGCACTACGGCCACGCTGATGTTGTCCACGCCGCCCCGATCGTACGCCAGCTGCAAGAGCTGCCGGGCCGCCGCCTCCGCCGTGAAGGCCCCGGCAAGGCAGTCGCCGATCTCCTCGTCCGCCACGTGCCGGGTCAGTCCGTCCGAGCAAAGCACCAGTGCGTCGCCCGGGGCCAGCGGCAGGCGGAAGAGGTCGATCTGGGGTTGGCGTTCTGATCCCAGGCTTGACAGAATGACGTTCTTGTGCCGATGACTGGCCGCCTGCTCCGGCGTAATGGCTCCCTCTTCGACCAGCTTGGCCACCAGGCTCTGGTCCTTCGTCACCTGGCGTAGCTCGCCGGCCCGCCAGTGATAGCCCCGGCTGTCGCCGACATTGCCCAGGATCGCCTCATCCCCCTGGATGACCAGGGCCACCATCGTCGTGGCCATACCGCGGCCGACCGCCGGCTGATCGGCAGCCTTGGCCCGCAAATCGACGTTCGCCGCCAGCATGGCGTCTTCAAGGCGTTGCGACCAATCCGGATCGGCGCCAGCCACGAAGTGGTGCACGGTGCGCTCCGCGGCGAAGCGGCTGGCGACCTCGCCGGCGTCGGCACCGCCGACTCCGTCGGCCACCAGGTAGAGCCAGCCGTACTGGCGCTCTTCAGCTTCGGTCGCCGGCTCGAGCTGGGCGAAGTAGTCTTCGTTCCGATCGCGCACCTGCCCCTTGTCGGTCAGCAAACAGGCGTCGATCTGACCCAGGTTGGTCATGCGACGAGTGTAGTCACGGTGGAGAGCGGTGTCAATGACCAGACGGCCGGGGAATCTCCCTGGCCGTCCCCCCTCACGCCCGCCGCCGATGCTCCACGAGCAGGCAGCGATCCATCACGACCACCAGGCCGGCGGCGCGAGCCTCGGCCGCCGCCGCCTCGTGCCGGATGCCCAGCTGCATCCAGATCGCCCGCGCCCCGGCGGCGATCGCCGCCTTGACGACGGGCGGCACGTGCTCCGGCTGGCGGAAGATGAGCACGAGATCGACCGGCCCGGGCACGGCGGCCAGGTCGGGGTACGCCGGGCGACCCAGGCCCTCGCTGAGATGTGGGTTCACCGGATAGATCGTGAAACCCTGCTCGGCCAGGTATGCCGGTACGTAATAGCCGGCCTTTTCCGGGCGCGAAGAGAAGCCGACGACGGCAATCGTCCGCGTGTGCTCCAGGATGTGCGCGATGGGGTCGACGAGGGTCTCCACGGTCGCTTCCTCCAGGCGAGCGGGCGCGGCGCCCGACTCACTCATCCTCAAAGAGCCCGGGCTGCTGGATCGGGCGCGTGGGCACGGTGGGCAGCCCGGCGAGGCGCTTAAGCCGGTTGCACGTGGTGGGGGAGTGCCCGGCAAAGTCGTTGTTGGCAAACGCATAGACGGCCTTCAGGCCCAGCAAATGCGGCTGCATCTCATCCCACCACCACTGCAGCCGCTCTGTCGAGTCGACTTGCTCCGCGTCTTTGCGCGAGAAGGCGCCATGCCGGCCAAGCAGGCGCAGGTAGATGAAGTCCGTCGTCACGTGGACCTGGGCCGGCATGTAGATGTAGTCGGCCGAGGTCCAGGCGACGCCATGCTCTTGGAGCAGCTCCGACGTGGCGCGCTTGTACCAGGAGCGATGGCGGAACTCCAGGGCGAAGCGCAGGTCCTCCGGCAGCCAGAGTAGGAAGGCGACGAGCGGCGCGCGCTCGTCGGCGGTGAAGTCCGGAGGAAACTGGATCAGGATTGGGCCGAGCTTCTCCCCGAAGTGGCGCATTGTCTCCAGGAACTCGGCCATCGGGGCGCGGGCCGGGTGGCCAAGGCGCAGCTCGTGGGTGATCTGGCGCGGCGTCTTGGGGCAGAAGCGAAAGCCGGCCGGGGTGGCCAGCGTCCAGCGCTGAACCGTCTCCGGACGCGGGATGCCGTAGAAGGTGTTGTCCAGCTCCACGGCGTTAAAGATCTGGCTGTAGTGGGTCAGGAACTGGCGTTGTGGCATGCCGGCAGGATAAAACACCCCCTCCTGCCACGCCTTATAAGCGTATCCCATGGTCCCGATGTAGAAATCGGGCCGGTACGGCATGCTACCTCACAGTGCGCATGGGCCGGCGCGGGCGGCCATGCCAGCCCGTTGCCGTCGATCGGTGGCGCCACCCAAGGACGGCAGCGCCTGTCCACAGACGAATCGGGGCATCAGGCGCGGGCCGCCACGAGCCCCGGATGCGCAGTCACCGGCGCCGCCAGGACGCGCGCGCTCAGCAAGACGAAGGCCACCCAAAGCAGGTCGGCCACAAGCAGGTGAACGAGCTGGAGCCACACCGGCGCCAGCAATAGCACGTTGACGGCGCCGACGGCCAGCTGGGCCAGGAAGATGGCCTGGACCCGGCGCGTCGCGTGCCACGCCTCTGGCGCGGCGCCGCGCAGCCAGCCGGCCAGGACGAAGACATAGACGCCGACCAGCACCGCGATCACCGGGTGCCAGATACGCAGGCGCACCAGGAAGTGGGCCGTCGGCGACAGCTCCTGGCGCACCCCTTCCGCTAGAGAGGCCGCCGGGAAGAGCGTGTCGCCCAGCGCCGTGATCGCGCCGCTGGCCCCGACGAGCACCAGCCCGGCCAGGCCGGCGGCCAACAGGCCCGCCCGCACCCCCGTCCCGCGCAGGCGCAGATCGCCGCCGCGCGCCCAAAACGCGGTCAAGGTCAGGCAGGCCAGCAGGATGAATGTGTTGGCCAGGTGCAGCGCCACCGCCGCCGCCCGCATCGCCGATGCGTTGTCGCCGACCAGCTCGAATAGCACGAGGCCGGCCCCCAGGCCGCCTTCCACCAGAATAAAGACGAACGAGAGCGTCGCGCCGCGGCGGGCGCCGTGTCCGCGGGGAAAGGCCCGATAAGCCCAGATCAAAAGGATCAGGACGAAAAGCCCGGCCAGCGCGCTGCTGAGCCGGTGGCTGAACTCGATGGCGGTCTCGACCTGCTCCGTTGGCGGCACGACGACGCCGTTGCACAGTGGCCAATGGCTGCCGCAGCCGGCCCCGGATCCCGTG
>JBFGLK010000257.1:0-5324 GCA_041576195.1 Promineifilaceae bacterium (SeqCode) | reverse complement strand
TGGGCGGCCGACGACCGGGCGCAGGCCGACTGGCTGCGCGCCTCAGAGAAGAACCAGGCCGAAAACGTCATGATTGTAGACATGGTGCGCAACGACCTGGGCCGCATCGCCCGGTTGGGCACGGTGCGCGTGGAGGAGCTATTTGCCATCGAACAGTATCCGACCGTGTGGCAGATGACGAGCACGGTCAGCTGCAAGACGGACGCCTCGCTGCCGGCGATCTTTGACGCCCTCTTCCCGCCGGCGTCGATTACGGGCGCCCCCAAGGCCAGCACCATGGCCATCATCGCCGATCTGGAGGACACGCCCCGCGAGATCTACACCGGCACCATTGGCTATCTCGCCCCGGGCCGGCGGGCCCAGTTCAACGTGGCCATCCGCACGGCCTGGCTGGACCCGGCATCGAGGGCGGCCGAGTATGGGGTCGGCGGCGGCATCGTGTGGGACTCGACCGAGGGGGCGGAACTGGCCGAGGCCTATGCGAAAGCAGCGGTGCTAACGGCGGCCGTGCCCCCCTTCGCCCTCCTGGAGACCCTCATTTGGGAGCCGGCGACGGGCTATCGCCTCTTGGAGGCGCATCTGGAACGGCTGGTGGCGTCGGCCGCGTACTTCGGCTTCCCCGTCGACGTCGACGCGATTCGGGGGCGGTTGGCGGCGCTGGCCGCCACAATGCCGCCGGCGCCGCGTCGGGTGCGGCTCACGCTCTCCGCCGCCGGCGAGATCGCGTTGGCGAACGACCTATTGCGGCCGCCGCCGGCGGACTACCGACTGGCTCTGGCCAACTCGCCAGTGGACAGCCGCGACCGCTTTCTCTACCACAAGACGACGCGACGCCAGGTGTACGAGCGGGCGCTCCGCGCCTGGCCCGGGTACGATGACGCGTTGTTGTGGAACGAGCGCGGCGAGGTGACCGAGTCATGCATCGCCAACGTCATCGTCGAACGGGACGGTCGTCTCTTCACGCCGCCGATTGCGTCCGGCCTGCTGCCCGGCACCTGCCGGGCCCAGCTGCTGGCCGACGGACGCGTGGCGGAGCGCATCGTGCGCGTGGCCGAGCTGGGCGACTGCTCGGCCATCTATCTTGCCAACGCCGTCCGCGGCGTCTGGCGCGCGCAGCTCGATCCCGCCACGCTCACACCTGGATAAAGCGCGACAGGACGACCGGGCGCAGACGCGTCTCGCGGTAGAAGAAACGCTCGAGCGTCTCCCCAAGGTTCTGGCCGCCTTGCGCCAGGTGCCGCCGGGCCACCTTTTTCCCCGCTTCCATCAGTTCGTCGGCGTCGTCCACGTAGACGAATCCGCGGCTGATGAACTCCGGCTCGCCAACCAGCTGCCGCCGGCCATTGACCGGCAAGACGGCGATCACAAATCCATCCTGTGAGAGACGGTGGCGATCGCGCAGCACGATCTCGCCGATCTCGCCCACCAGACGCCCGTCCACGAAGACTTCGTCGACCGGCAACGGGTCCTCGGTCCAGGCTCGCTGGCCGTCTGTCACCCACTGTGCGCCGTCGCGCAGAACGAAGACGTGATCGGCCGGCACACCCGTTTCCTGGGCCAGGCGGGCATGCAGGTGCAGGTGGCGGGGCTCCCCGTGAGCCGGGATGAGGTAGCGCGGTCGCACCGTCTCCAGCATGGCCCGCATCTCATCGCGGCTGCCGTGCCCGGAGACATGGACGGGGGCAAGCTGGCCGTAGATGACGTTGGCGCCGCGCTCGAACAGCCGGTTCAGCATACGGCCGACAACCTCTTCGTTGCCCGGGATGGTACCGCCGGAGACGATGATGACGTCGCCGGGGCCGACCTGGATCTGGCGGTGCTCGCCGAGCGCCATGCGATTGAGGGCTGAGCGGGGCTCGCCTTGCGAACCGGTGGCCAGGATGATGAGCTCGCCGGGCTTGACCGGGGCGTCGACGTCGACGAGCAGGCCTGCCGGCACGTCCAGCCGGCCGAGCGAGGCGGCGAGGGACACGTTTTGGGACAGGCTGCGGCCGGTGAGCGCCACGCGGCGCCCGTGCTTTTGGGCCAGGTTGAAGATCTCCTGCAGGCGGGCCAGAACGGAGGCGAACGTGGCCACGATGATGCGTTGGCCGCGCGCTTCGCGGAACAGCCGGTCCAGGGTCTCGCTGACGACCTGTTCTGTCGGCGTCTTGCCGGGTCGATCGGCGTTCGTGCTGTCGGCGAGCATGACGAGCGCTTCGCCGCCGGTGAGGCGGCGCAGGCGGTTCAGATCGGTCGTGCGACCACCCGCGGGCGTCTCATCGAGCTTATAGTCGCCGGTGTGCACGACGCGCCCGACCGGCGTGTCGATGACAAAGCCCACGGCGTCGGGGATAGAGTGCGCCACCGGGAAGGCGCTGACGCGGAACGGGCCGAGATGAAGTGGCGCGTCGAGCGGCAGCGGGAGCAGGGTCGCCTGATCCTGCCGTCGGCGCTCGCGGAGCTGCTGCTCGACGAGACCTAGCGTAAGCGGCAGCCCGTAGATCGGGGCGGAAATCTCTTCCAGCAAATAAGGGAGGGCGCCAATGTGGTCCATGTGGCCGTGGGTCAGCAGGATGCCCCGGAGCCGGTCCTTGTTTGCGACCACGTAGCTGAAGTCCGGCAGGACGAGATCGATGCCGTACATATCGTTCTCTGGGAACATCACGCCGCAGTCGACGACGATGAGATTGCGGCCATATTCCAGGACGGTCATGTTCTTGCCGATCTCGCCGAGGCCGCCGAGGGGAATGATGCGTAGGTTTTGAGTCATGTGTTTCCTTGTAAGGTGAGTATTCGTGAGCCGGTCGTCCAGCGTGTCGTGCCGGCGCCTTGGCATCGGGCGGCGGCCTGCCCGGCGGCACGCGAGGCGTGGCGGGCTGGTAGCAGGGCGAAACCCAGCGTGGGGCGTGCCGATAGGTGAATCGGAGCCAGGCGGGTCGCGTTCCGGACTAGGTTGTGGCGTGCGATGGGGGGACGAAAGGCTTCATACAGATCAGAAGGGAGTATACCGTCATTTTGTTGCCATGTCAACAATCGGGGGTAGGACTGCCGGGGAATCTCCCCAAAGCCTCCCGCAACCAGCGCTCCGCCGCCCCCCCTTTGTCTGCTATAATCGAGGGCAGAGGCGACCGTTGCCGGCATGACCCTGTCGTCGCCGGCGTTTAAGGAGCAGACGCATGGACGTATCGAACATGGCGGGGATGATGGCGGATGCCGACCCGGCCGACGAAGCCAGCGACGAGGAACGGCTGCGTGCCCTGGTCGAAGCGCTCAGCGCCTACATCACTCACTACCACGGCGGGGCGGTGGAAATGGTCACCTTCGACGGCAAGCGGCTGCGCGTGCGCATGAGCGGCGCCTGCGAGGGCTGCCGGCTCGCTCCGGTCACGTTGCACGGCTGGGTCGAAGGGACCGTCAAGCAGTTCTTTCCCCAGGTCGAAGCAGTCGAGGCCGTCTGACGAGACACGCCGCGTCCCGCTCAAGAGCGCCGGAGCCGCGGCTCGAAGACACGCTCCAGGGACAACCCGAGCAAGGCAAAGGCGAAACCGGTCAGCATCAGCAAGCCAAGCGAAGCCAGGACGAGGTGGTAGGCGCCGCTGTGGATCCCGTAGGATAGCGCCGCCACGACGAGCTTGCCCCATGTCGGTATGGCCGGATCGCTGACGCCAAGAAAGGCCAGCGTGGCCTCCAGGAAAACGTAGGCGGGTACGAGGATGACGAGCCGGGGGACCAGCACCGCGACAATACGGGGGATGAGATAGTGGCGCACGATGCGCCAGTCGCTGGCACCATAGGCACGGGCCGCTTCGATATAGGGCGACTCCTTCACCTGAAGGAACACCGCCCGATACGTCTTGATGCCGCTGCCAAAGAGCGTCAGCGCCACTGTGACTCCCAGAATGGCCCAGATGCTCTTCGAATAAAGTGTGTAGACCATCAGGCTGACGGGAAAAAACGGGAGCACCAGGTTTAGCTCCGTCAGGAATTGGATGGCACGGTCAACCACACCGCCCATCCAGGCGCCCAGCGCGGCGAAGATCATGCCGCCGACTGACGTGGCCACGGCGGCCACGACGCCAAACGCCAGGGCGATCGGCGTGCCCCAGAGCAGGGCCACCATGAGGTCGCGCCGGCTGGCATCGGTGCCGGCAAGCCCGTAGACCTGCCCCGTCAACACCCACTCCACGTCCA
The DNA here is from genome assembly GCA_041576195.1 of Promineifilaceae bacterium (SeqCode). Taxonomy (GTDB): domain Bacteria; phylum Chloroflexota; class Anaerolineae; order Promineifilales; family Promineifilaceae; genus JAGVTM01. Next base: position 1,151 of record JBFGLK010000257.1, on the reverse strand, counting down.
CGTCGGACGCGTCCTCAAATACCAGCGTGCTCACTTCCAGCACGTAGCGCCCGGCAAGCACCGTCCCCGCCTCACCCTCGGGCGGCGCGAGTAGACCGGTTACAGGGGACAGCCCGCGCAGCCGGCGCTGAAGGCGGCTGTCCTGGGAGAAGTGATAGGTATGGGACCGGCGCGGATTGAAGTTGGTCAGCTCGATCTGGCGACCGTCCGGGGTGCGCCAGATGAGCGTGGTGAGCGGCAGCTTGGCTTCATAGCTGGCATCGAGATAAAGGGAGATCTCCTGGGGCGGCGCGCCGTAGTCATAATCAACCGGCAACCGAATGACGACCTCGGTCATCTCGGGAGTCAGGTCGATGCGCTCCTTCTCGTACGATGGGGAGTCAGGACCGACGGCGATCGTCGGTGGAAGATCGTGGCGCCGGAAGGCGTTGACCCAGGTCGGCAGGGCGTTGCGTGGGTTGCGGGCCCACACGTCCTCCTCCCCGCGCCAGAGGGCGATGGCCTCCGACAATGGCAGCGTGCGAATGGTATAGAAGGACACGGCGACCAGGGCAAGGATGATGGTCAGGCCGACGACGGCACCGGGGTAGTGCAGCATCGTCCAGAGGAACCCGCCCATGCGCAACGTCCCGCTTCGCAGGGTTGCCGGCATTCCCCGTATGGTCGCCAGCCAGGCCCGGCCAACGCGCCGCGCGGCGACGGGGCGCAAGGGCCATTGCGGCCACCCTGCTCGCCGGCGGCGCCGCGACGGACTGGCTCGCGCCAGACCGCCGACGGGTTCTGCCTGTCCGCCGGCGCCAACGCGCACGCGCGGGTCGAGCAAGGCGTAGGTGAGATCGAGCAGGAAGACGGTGATGGCCAGCAGATAGGCGAAGGTCACGACCAGAGCCACGGTCAACGGTGTGTCGAGGCCGCGCACAGCCAGCAGGAATAGCCGGCCAATCCCCTGGACATTGAAGAAGAACTCGAGCGCGATGACCTCCTGCCACAGGCTCATGCTCAGCAGGGCAAAGCTCGTGATCAGTCCCGGCAGGGCGGGGCGCAGGATATAACGCCGCTCGATTGCCCGCTGGCCGAGTCCTTTGGCCCGCGCCATGTCGACGTAATCCTCGCTGCTGTAGATGAGGAAATAGGTCCGCCACGCGTAGACG
>JBFGLK010000256.1:0-5329 GCA_041576195.1 Promineifilaceae bacterium (SeqCode) | reverse complement strand
TGCTGGACGACATCTCTGACCAGATCCTCCAGTATGAGCTGACCATCAATCGGATGGGCGAACCTGAGACACCTGAAGATGAGGCAAGCCTCGCCTCAATGCAGACGCAGCTGCGCGAAACGCAGATTCGCTATACCCAGAGCTTCGCCGATCTGGAAGACCTGCGCGTGGAGCAGGCGCGCGGCGCCAACAACCTGGTCGTCGTCGAATCGGCGGTCGTTCCGGCCATGCCGATTCGGCCGCGCGTACGGACCAGCACGCTCCTGGCAATGGCCGTGGGCGGCCTGGTGGCCATCGGCATCGTCTTCCTGATCGAATACCTGGACGACACGGTCAAATCCCCGGACGTCGTCGAAGAGGATACCGGCCTGTCCACGCTCGGCGTGATCGCCTTCATTCAAGATCGCGACGATGGCATGCGCCTCATCACGGCCCGCGAACCGCGGGCGCCGGTGTCCGAGGCGTTTCGTATCCTGCGGACCAACCTCGGCTTTTCCTCGGTGGACGAAGGGCTTCACTCAGTGGTAGTGAGCAGCGCCTCCCCAGGCGAAGGCAAGTCCACGGTCACGGCCAACCTCGCCGTCGTCATGGCCCAGGCTGGGCGGAACGTCGTCGTCGTCGACGCCGACCTGCGCCTGCCGGTGCAGCATCGCATTTTCAACGTCCCCAATAACCACGGGCTCACCACCGCGATCCTGGATACACAAGCGCCCGTGGCCCAACACCTCCAGGAGACGTCGTTGCCCGGATTGCGCATCCTGACGAGTGGTCCTACCCCGCCGAACCCGGCGGAGTTGCTCAACTCGTTGCGCATGCAGCAAGTGCTTGAGGAGCTGCAGGGCGAGGCGGACATGCTTATCTTCGACACCCCCCCGATTCTCACGGTCACCGACGCCTCGATTATGGCCTCGCGCGTGGACGGCTGCATCGTCGTTGCTCAGGTCGGACGCACCCGCCGGGACACGCTGGTACGGGCTGCGGAGAACCTGAAGAAGACGGACGCAACGATCTTCGGCGTGGTCCTTAATCGAGTCGAGCAGCGGCGCGCCGGCTACGACTACTACTACTACACCTCCCAGTACAGCTACAACTATGACGGGCGGGGGACGGCTCGGCAGCGCACCACGCGCCTGCCCGGTTGGATCGCCGGCCTGACCAATCGCTAGGTTATGTCCACGCCCCCATCAGCCCCCGATCGGTTTCGTCGCCTGCTCACCCTGCTGGGCGTTCTGTGGCTGATCCTCGCCGGGGCCATCCTGTCCTTCCAGCTCGGTGGTCCGGCGGCGATCGAGATTGAGTGGGTCACCGAGACCGAGTTCGAGACCGCCGGCTTCAACATCTATCGCGGGGACTCACCCGACGGCGACTTTGCCCAGATCAACGAGCGGCTCATACCCAGCCAGGGCGATCCGGCATCCGGCTACACGTACACCTATCGCGACCGGGGCGTCGTGCCGGGGAGGACCTACTTCTATCGCCTGGAGGAAGTGGAGCTCGACAACAGCCGCTCCAGTTACGACGTCGGTTCCGGGGTTGACCCGGTCATGGAGACGTGGGCCACTCTGCTGGCAGCGGTCAGCATGATCGTGGGTCTCTTCTTGCTGACTTTGAGCCGCCGGCAGGAGCATTCTGTATGGAAGCCAGCCAGATCCCAAGACCTGACCCAGATGTCATCTGGCGAGTACTAGACGGCGAGGCGGTGCTCGTCTCAGCGCGCGCGGGAAAGGTGCGCGTGCTGAATGAGATCGGCACGGCCATTTGGAGACTCCTGGATGGCGACCGCAGCATCGAGGACATACGCCGGCAACTGCTCGAGCAGTTCGACGTGCCGGCAGAACGGGTGGAAGCCGATCTCGGTGACTTCCTCGCCGATCTCGCTCAGAAAGGCCTCCTGATCGTCTCGCCGCGGCCCTGACGCCGGGGCCGGACCAACCCGGCGGCCACGATGGCCGCCACGTGTCGTCCCTCAGGCACGACGACTATGACCAGAACGATGCGCTCGCTTTCCATATTTGCCCTTCTTCTCGTCGCCGCGATTGTCGGCCAGGCCGGCGGCGCGACGGCTCGTGATGAGGCCGTCGCCGCCGAGGCGCGTGCCGGCCTCGTCGACCTCGTCACCGCGAAAGACGGTCTCTCGTTTCGCCTGGTCACGCCGGGATTCAGCGTCGCGGACGCGCGGTTGTCGGCCGTTGGGCTTGCCGACACGTGGCGACAGCCGGGAGCGCCGCCATTGCCGGCACGACAGGTGATCGTGGCGCTGCCCCCCGGCGCCGAGCTCGCGGTAACCGTGCGCGAAGCGGACGTCGTGGCCAGTCGCGTCGGGCTCCTGGCGCCAGAGCCGTCCGCCACCCTGCCGCCCGAGCCGTCTGGGGAAGCCGACGGAGACGCCCGCGAAACCTCTCGACGCACCGGCGTGCCGCAGACCGTGCTCGCCCACGACCCGGCTGTCTATGAGCGTGACGCCTACGTTCCGAGCAGTGTCCACGCTCTGTCCGACGTGATGTACTTCCGCGATGCCCGCCTTGCGCTCTTGACGCTTACTCCGCTGCGCTACAACCCGGTAGCCGGCAACGCGCGCCTGGCCCGTACCCTCGACGTGAACCTGCGCTTCGTGGGCGCGGACGGGGGACCCGCCGTCTCCGGGACGTCCCTGGCCATGTCGGGCGCCGGCGAATCCCTGCCGCCCGCGCTGCAGGCTCGCCTCGTCAACCCGCAGCATTTGGACGGCTGGCGCCACCTGCCCGCCGCCGCGCTATCCGGCGGTCCGCTTCTGCCCGTAGGGCAGGAAACGATGCGCATCGAGATCGCCAGCGACGGCATCTATGAAATCAGCTACGCCGATTTCGTGGCGGCCGGCCTGAACGCCGACGTCGACCCGGCCACGTTTGAAATGATGCATCAGGGCCTGCCAATCGCCTTCGAGCGTCAAGATGATGGCGACGCCGTCTTTGAGTCGGGCGAGGCGATTCGGTTCTTCGGCTGGAACAGCGGGCGGCCGCGCCAGGAGCTGCAGTACGCGGCCAATAACGTGTTCTGGCTTTGGGCCGGTGGCACGCCAACGACCATCGATCAGGAGAGCAACGAGCCCACGTACCCGGCCGCGCCCTCATTCCTCTCCTCCGTAACCGAAGAGCCGATCAACCAGTTCTTCCCCGGCTGGACCGACCAGTGGCCCAGCTTTCCCAATGAGCCCGACGCCTGGTTCTGGCACCGGATGGACCGCATCACGCTGCCCATCACCATGAGCCTGCCGCACCCTGCGAGCAGTGGGCCGGACGTCGCCTTCACCGTCGAGTTCAACTCCCGGCAACGGGACTTCGACGTCACCATCAAGCTCAACGACCACCCCAACGCGGCCACCGCCAGCTGGAGCGGGCAGAAGAACATCAACCTGACCAGCACGGTCCCCATCACCACCGTCGTCGGGCCGACGGACGTCGTGACCTTCACCGTCTCCGGCACCAATGCCCTGACGCGCTATCTGTACCTGAACCGGGTGACCGTCGACTACACCCGGCGGTTTGTCGCCGACGACGACGAGCTCATCTTCACCGACGAAGTCGGCGGGCAGCGGCGCTTTGACGTCGACGGCTTCAGCAGCGACGACACGAGCGGCGCCGCCGCCTGGGATATCACCAACCCCTACGCCCCGGTCAGCATCCCGCTTGGCCCCGAGCATGTATCGGCCGGCAACAGCTTCGTCTACACGGTCGGCACCGACCACGTTGCCGGCGCCCGCTTCATCGCCACCCGGCACTTCCGCCAACCGGCTGGCCTCTCGCGCTACGTGCCGGCAGACATGGATCCCGCGGCCGGCGGCGCGGCATGGCTGGCGATCACGCACCAGAGTCTGACCACCCCCACCGGGGTACTGGCCGCCCACCGCCAGGATCCGCTCTACGGCGGCTACAACACCCATGTAGTCGATCAAGAAGACGTCGTCAATCAATTCGGCGGCGGCCTCCCGACGCCGGCCGCCATCACCGGCTTCCTGGCCTACACGTTCGCCAACTGGGACCCGGCGCCGGCCTACCTGCTGCTCGTGGGTGATACCAACGACAACCCGAATCACGACACGAGCTACAACTTCCCCGATGACAACGAGCCCGTCTTCGTGCACACGGGCTACGCCTACAAGGATCCCTACCAGGGCCGGATTCCCTCGGATTTCATGCTGTCGTTGGTCATCGGCGCCGATCTCATCCCGGACATCGCCATCGGCCGAATTGCCGCCCAGACCGAGCAAGAGGCCGGCAACGCCGTCCAGAAGATCATCGCCTACGAGGCGCTACAGCTCGCCCCGGAGCCGTGGCAGAAGGACATCCTTTTTGTCGCCGACGATCCCGACTTCTCTGACACCGATCCCCCGGTCATCATCAACGACTTCTGTAGCTGGAACCACGTCGTCGCCGGCACCTTGCCGAGCGAGTTGAACGACATCGTGGACCCGTTCTGCCTGCCGGCAAACGCCACGCAGCAAGATGTCAACGACCTCCTGGCCGACCTGCAACTGAACTACGTGAATAGCGCGGACCGGGGCGCCATGGTGCTGAACTACCGGGGCCATGGCAGCATTCGCGCGTGGGCGAGCAATCCCACCCTCCTCGATACCACGCCGGCGGGCATTGCCTTCTGGCAGAACCCGACCCGTCCCACCGTCGTCATTAGCACGGACTGTTTGGACGGCTACTTCGCCTGGGGTGGCGATCAGGGGCTGGGCGAGACCTTCTTGACGACCACGGCCGGCACGGCCGCCCACTTCTCCTCGACCGGGCTGGGCACGACCGACCTTCATACGCAGCTGGCGACTCGCTTCTACGACGCCATCCTCGACGAGGGCCAGACCGCGCTCGGGGACGCCGTCACCAGCGCCAAGACCGGCTACTTGCTCAGCAACTACCCACAACACCTGCTATACAGCTTTGTCCTTCAGGGCGACCCGGCCATGAACCTGATGCGCCCAGAAGTGGAGCTAGGCGCGACCCCCATGCAGTCCCAGGCCATGCCGGGCGACAGCATCACGTTCTCCTTTTCGCTCGAGAACAATGCCATCTTGCCCGTAAGCCCGGACGTCGTCATCACGCTTGACGCCGGGCTGGCTTTCGAGACCGTCAACGGCCCCGTCACGGCGGTCCAGGCCGGCAACGTCATCACGGCGAGCCTGACATCGCTCCTTGGTCTGGACGAGGGGGCCCAATTCACGCTGAGCGCCCAGATCGACCCAGGCTTCGCCGGCACCGAGGTGACCGTGACCGCGACCGCCTCCTCCCTCGGCGCGGACTATGCGCTCGCCAACAACTCGGGTCTGGCCACGACGCAGGTGCTCCAG
>JBFGLK010000255.1:0-5332 GCA_041576195.1 Promineifilaceae bacterium (SeqCode) | reverse complement strand
GGGCGTCGTTGTACTGGACGCGAAACCCCTTGAAGATCTGCGTGCTGCCGTCGTCCATGCGCACCGGAATGGTGAAGTGAAGCTCACGCATCGGCTCGCGCAGGAAGGCGTGCATCTGCGGATCGAGTTGCTGGACCGCCGCCGCGTCGTCCAGTTGCCGCTGGGCGATGGCGAATGGGTTCAGTTCCTCGTTCATCGTGATGTCTACTCCGGAAGTGTGATGGGACCGAAATGACAAAAAAGAGGATGAGACGCCAAGACGTCTCATCCCGCGTGTGCTCTGGTAAAGCACCCCGGCGGCGCCCGAGCGCCCCCTGCCGTTGATCGGCCCTGAGCGCCTCAGCGCCGGGTCGACCTTAAGGCACCTATTGTACCACCGCCCGACTAAAGAAACAGCGCCCCAGGGCGCGCCGTGACCGCGCCGTTGCCCGCGCGGCAGGCGATCATCAGACCCAGCCGCGCAGGCGTACCGCCTCGGCCACCCGGTTCACGGCGATCAGATAGGCGCCGGTCCGATTGTCCACGTCGTAGCGGCGCGCCGTCTCGTGCACGGCGTGAAAGGCGGCCGTGATCTGCTCGTCAAGCCGCTGATGCACCAGCGGCGCCGACCAGTAATACTGGTAGGCGTTCTGCACCATCTCGAAGTACGAGACGGTAACCCCACCGGCATTGCAGAGGAAGTCCGGAATGACGTAGGCCCCCTTGTCGTAGAGAACGCGGTCGGCCTCCAACGTGGTCGGTCCGTTGGCCAGCTCGGCGATGATCTTCGCCTGCACCCGGCTGGCGTTGGCCTCGGTAATGACGTTTTCCAGCGCCGAGGGGAAGAGCACGGCGACGTCGAGCTCGAGCAGGGCCTCGTTGCTGATGTTCTCACAGCCGGGGAAGTCGACGACGGAGCGCGTCTTCTTCTTGTGGTCGAGCACCTGGTTCGCATCCAGGCCGTCCCAATTCAGGATGCCGCCGCGCGAGTCACTGACGGCGACCACGTTCATGCCCAGCAGCTCGACGGCCAGCTGGTGGGCGTAGCTGCCGGCATTGCCATAGCCCTGTATGGCGGCCGGGGCGCCTTGGAGGTCGACCCCCAGGAGGCTGGCCGCCTCGCGCACGGTGTAGATGCCGCCGCGAGCCGTGGCGTCGTTGCGCCCCAGGGAGCCACCGAGTGGCAGCGGCTTGCCCGTGATCACGCCCGGCTCGTGGAAGCCCATCAGGGCCTGATACTCGTCCATCATCCAGGCCATGATCTGCGGGTTGGTGTAGACGTCGGGTGCCGGCACGTCCTGGCGGATGCCGACGTGGCGGCTCACCGCCCGCATATAGGCTCGGCTCAGGCGCTCCAGCTCGGTCTGCGATAGCAAGCGTGGATCGCAGATCACGCCGCCCTTCGCCCCACCCAGCGGGATGTCGACGACTGCGGTCTTCCACGTCATCCAGGCCGCCAGGGCCCGCACGGTATCGATCGTCTCCTCGTGGTGGAAGCGAAGCCCTCCCTTGCCGGGCCCGCGGGCATCGTTGTATTGCACCCGATAACCCGAGAAGATCTCGACGTGGCCGTCGTCCATACGCACCGGCAGGGTGAAATGGAGCTCGCGCATCGGCTCGCGCAGGAAAGCGTGCATCACCGGGTCGAGCTGCAAAACGGCAGCCGCCTGGTCAAGCTGCGCCTGGGCCAGCGAGAAGAGATTCGGTTGCTGGTTCATGCTTGCACTCCTGTTGGATTCCGGCCTTGCGACCGCTCGCGGCGGGAAGTCGATTGGAAAGCGTGGTTGCGCGGCCATGGGTGGCTCCCTGCCATTGTATGTGAAGAGACGGGGATCAAGAAGGTCCAAAGGTCATGACCTGATCATGCCAATCGTCACTCCTGCCTGGGCCCAGCCCGGGACCGGCGCATCGACACACATCAGCCCCTCTGCTAAACTTGCCGGTCTGGTGGGCAGCCACCAGCTTCGCGCTCTCGACGGGTCTTTACACAGCGCCAATGGCTCCCTGATGCTCGACTCCCATCCGCCACGCTCCCCCGGTGTCTTCATTGGCATCCTGCTGGTCCTGGCACTCTTCGCCCTGGATCTGGTCGCCCTGTTCCTGCTGTTGGCGCGGCCGATCTCACTGCTCAGCTTCTTCCTGGGGCTGGTCGTGTTTGGCTCACTGCCGCTCATCGTGGCCGGCGGCTACCTGGCCCAGGTGTTGCGCCAGGCGCGCTATCACGTGGACGATGACGCCCTGATCATCGCCTGGGGCGTGTGGCGGCGCCAGGTGCCCCTGTCGACCATACGGGCTCTGTTCCTGGGGCGCGAGGCGGGCCAACGGCGGCGATTTCGCGGCATCCGCTGGCCTGGCCTCTATCTCGGCCGGGCCGAGCTGGAGTCGGGCGGCCAGGTGCTACCCCTGCGCGTCTTCGCAGCACGAGGACCGGCGCAGCAAGTCATCCTGGTGACCGATCAGGGAGCGTACGCCATTTCGCCGGCGGACCCGGAGAGCTTTCAGGCATGCATCAAGGGGTTGCGCGCCGTAGAGGGACCAGTCGCCGCGCCGGTGGCCGAAGCCGGGAACAGGACGCCCCTCTCCCGTCTGTGGGCCGACCGACTGGCCCGCTGGCTGTTGCTCGTGCCCCTGCCGCTGAACCTGGCCCTGTTTGCCTATCTGGCCGCGATCTTCGCTCGCCTGCCGGCCACCGTGCCGCTCCGCTTTGACGCCACGGGCGCGGTCTCGCAGACCGGGTCGCCGCTCAACCTCTTCTTGCTGCCGGCACTCGCCCTCTTCGGCTGGCTGGGCAACATCTGGCTGGGCCTTTATTTCTATCCGGTCCGAGGCGAGCGGAACGTGGCCATGCTCCTCTGGTCGAGCAGCCTGGGTTTACAGTTGGCCGCCTGGCTGGGCCTGCTGAGCCTGACCGCCCGCCGGGGCGCCGGCGCCCTGGCGTTGAGCGATCTGGCCCTGGCGCTCTTGCTCAGCCTCCTGATCGCCGCGGTGGCCGGCTGGCGCGGCTCGCTCTCCGGCTCGGGCGTGATCGGCGCCGTTATCGTTGGCACGCTCACCTTCGGCCTCGGCGGCTGGGCCTGGGGGGTGTTGCTGGGCCTGTTCTTCGTCAGCTCCAGCCTGCTGTCCCACTTCAAAGAGGAGGCGAAGCGCGAGGCGGCCGAGAAGTTTGCCAAGGGCCACCGGCGCGACTTCTGGCAGACGATGGCCAATGGCGGCCTCGGCGCCCTGGCCGCCCTCTTGAGCGCCCTGGCGCCCTCTCCACTCTGGCTACCCCTGTTCGTCGGCGTGATGGCCACCGTGACGGCAGATACGTGGGCCACGGAGCTGGGCACCCTGAGCCCGCGCCCGCCGCGCCTGATCACTACCGGCCGGGTGGTGGCGGTGGGGACTTCGGGCGGTGTCTCGGCGCTGGGCACGCTGGTCTCCTTTGCCGGCGGGGCGCTCATTGGCGCCGCGGCCGGGCTGCTGCTGGCGCCGGCGACGCTCGTGCCGGCAGCCCTCGTCGGCGGCGCGGCCGGGCTGGCCGGCTCGCTTTTCGACAGCCTGCTGGGCGCCACGGTCCAGCGCATCTACTATTGTGACGTTTGCCAGAAGGACACGGAGCGCAAATTGCACCGGTGCGGCCACCCCACCCGGCCCCTGCGCGGCTTCGCCTGGCTGAACAACGACGCGGTCAACCTGCTGGCCTCGCTCGTCGGCGGACTCGTGGCCGCCGGGCTCTGGCGCTAACACCCTAAGGGTGCGAACGCACCCTTAGGGTGTCAAGGCGTATCCAGTATAATGGAGCCATGCCCACCAACCTCCCGCCTGAGTATTTTCAGGTCGAAGAACGCTACAAGGAGGCCACCGACCCGCAAGAGCGGATCCGGCTGCTCGAACAGCTGATCTCCACCGTGCCCAAGCACAAGGGCACGGACCATCTGCGGGCGGATTTGCGCCGCCGCCTCTCCAAAATGAAGGAGTCGGCGCAAAAACAAAAGGGCGCCAGCCGCCAGAGCTCCGTTTACCAGATCGAGCGGGAAGGGGCCGCCCAGATCGTCCTCGTCGGCCCGCCCAACACGGGCAAGTCATCGCTCTTGCGGGCATTGACCAACGCCGAGCCGGAGGTGGCCAAGTTCCCCTTCACCACGTGGACGCCGACCCCGGGCATCATGGAGGTAGGCCACGTCCAGATCCAGCTCGTCGATATGCCGCCGCTCAACCCGGACTACGTCGAGCCCGCCGCCATGGACCTGGTCCGTCGCGCCGACCTCATCTTGCTGGTCATCGACCTGGTCGGCGATCCGTTCGAGCAGCTCGAGCAATCGATCGCCCTGCTCGTCGACCAGCGGATCGCACCGCTGCGTTGGCGGGATCGCTTCGAAGAGGCATTCCGCTACCGCTTCAAGCCGTTCCTCGTCGTCGTCAATAAGAACGACGACGAAGCCAGCGACGAGGACTTCGCCGTCCTGTGTGAACTGCTCGAAGAGGATTGGCCACTGGTGGCCGTGTCGGCCGCGCATGGCCGCGGCCTCGAAGCCCTGCGTTGGGCCGTCTTCGGGCGGCTGGAGATCATGCGCGTCTACGCCCGCCCACCCGGTCAGGATGCCGACCACACCGCGCCGTTCGTCCTGAAACTTGGCAGCACGGTCGAGGAGTTCGCCGCCAAGGTGCACAAGGACTTCCTGGAGAACCTCAAATCCGCCCGGGTCTGGGGCAGCAGTAGCTTCGACGGCCAGCTGGTCAGCCGGGACTTCGTGTTGCAGGACGGGGATGAGGTGGAGCTGAGGGTTTGAGGGGGTTGGTTGACTGGTTTGTTAGTTGGTTGGCAGGCGCACAAGCCAACCAGTCAACCATTCAACTAGCCAACCTTCATATCACCTGACCTCAACTTCCCCCACCACCAGCGAATCAAGCGGCTGGCGGGCGCCATTGGCGGTCAGTGGCAGGCGCTCCCCGGTGATCGGGTCGTAGAGGCCCAGGCTGACCGGGTAATGGCCGGGAGGGAGATCCGGGGGGATGGTCAGGCCATAGCTGTCGTCGATGACCATGCCGGCATCCCAGAATCGGGTCGGGAAGCTGCCGCCGCGAGGCGGGCTGTCGCCGGTGGCCAGCGGCAAATCGCTCGGCGGGCCCAGGTGAACGAAGGTGGTGTAGTCCCGGCCGACCGGGCCACTGACCTGCCAGCGGGCGGTCACGACCACGGTGTCCCCCGCGGCGGCTGCCTGCGGCATGACCGCCGCCTCGCCCAGGGCGATCGCCGGCCCGAGCGCGGCCAGGGGCGCCGCCACCGGCGCCGGCCAGCGCGCCGGCAGGACGGGAACCGCTGGCAGGGTCACCGAGGGCGCCTCCTCCGGCTGCCTGCCGCCAACCAGCG
>JBFGLK010000254.1:0-5358 GCA_041576195.1 Promineifilaceae bacterium (SeqCode) | reverse complement strand
GTTGCGCAGCGCCCGGTCGTTCACGTCGATCACCCGGTTCCTGGTGATGGCGGATGGGTCGATGTCCAGGCGCTCCAGCCCGATGGCCTTGAGCCTGTCGTCGTTCATCCGGTCTTCGTGGTACCAGCGAGCGTCGACGGCCGCGGCGACGAGGTTGTGCGCGGCGGTGATGGCGTGGATGTCGCCGGTGAGATGGAGGTTGAAGTCCTCCATCGGGATGACCTGACTGTAGCCGCCGCCGGCGGCGCCGCCCTTGATGCCGAACGTCGGCCCCTGGCTGGGCTGACGGATGCAGGCGATGGGGTTCTTGCCCCGCAGGCCGAGGCCCTGGACCAGGCCGATGCTCGTCGTCGTCTTGCCCTCGCCGAGCGGCGTGGGCGTGATGGCGGTCACGTCGATGTATTTGCCCCGGGGACGATGCTTGATCTTCTTGAGCGTGTCCAGGTGGACCTTGGCCTTGTGCCGGCCGAAGAGGATGAGGTCCTCTGGCTCAAGCCCGATCCGCTCGGCGATCGCCAGGATGGGACGCAGTTCGGCGGCCTGGGCGATGTCAAGGTCGGACGGGACGGGGAAGACGCGGGTGTGGGTACTCACAGGAACCTCCTAGGCGGGTATGATGCGGCAACGCGCGGGAATGCATTGGGCCAGGCGACGCGGGCTGCCGGCAAAGGTGACCCGCGGCGTGGTCAGGTGGGCGCCGATTGTTAAGCTGGACGTGGGTGCGTGTGCTCCCCCCGGAACTTGCTTACGCCCACATAATACGCTGAATCAGGTGGCGAGGGCAAGTGTTTCCCCCTCGATCAGTCCTCGCCAAATTGCTTCAGCTCCTCGGCCAGCTCGCGCAGCCGGCCCTGAACGCGGCGGTGGAGGCTGCCGTCCGGGTATTGTCGCTGGCGATCGCGGCGGCCGGCCGGGATGTCCATGAGGAGCTCGACGCCCTCGTCGATCGTGCTGACGGCCCAGACGTGGAAGGTGCCGGCACGCACCGCCTCCACCACCTCTTCGTCCACCATCAGGTGCTTGACGTTGCCCACCGGGATCAACACGCCCTGGTCGCCAGTCAGTCCGCGCTTCCGACACAGGCGGAAGAAGCCCTCGATCTTCTCGCTGACGCCCCCAATCGGCTGGACCTCGCCTCGCTGGTTGACTGAGCCGGTCACCGCCCGCCCCTGATCGACCGGCGCGCCGGCCAGACTCGACAGCAAGGCGTAGAGCTCGGCGGACGAGGCGCTGTCGCCGTCCACGCCGCCATAGTTCTGCTCGAAGGAAAGGCTGGCCGACAGCGACAACGGCTGGTTCTGGGCATAGGTACCTCCCAGGTAACCGACCAGGGTCAAGAGCCCCTTGTTGTGCAGTGGCCCGGTCATCTCCACTTCGCGATCGATGTTGATGACCCCCTCTTCGCCCATGTAGGTCTGCGCCGTGATCCGGCTCGGCTGTCCAAAGCTGTGGTCGCCGAGATCGATGACCGCCAGCCCATTGACCTGGCCGACAACGCGGCCCGTCGTTGTGAGCATGATCAGGTTCTCGTCGAAGTGCTCCTGGATTCGCTCCTCGGCCTCGTTCGAGCGATAGACTTGCTCCGCGATGGCGTGGCGCACATCCTCCGCAGTGACGCGCTCGGCGCCCCGGGCGCCGGCCCAATAGGCCGCCTCGCGGACAAGACCCGCGATGAGGCCAAAGCGCGTGCTTAGCTTGTCCTGATGGTCGCACAGGCGCGAGCCATGTTCAATGACCCGGGCCACCGCGCCACGATCGAAGTGGGGCAGTCCCTCCTCGTGGCATCGCCCGGCGATGAAATGGGCATAGGCCAAGTCGGCGTCGGGCGTGCGCGGCATGACGGAGTCGAAGTCCGCCTTCACCTTGAACAGCTCGCCAAAGTCCTCGTCAAGATCGTACAGTTTGTAGAACAGGCCAGGGCTGCCCATGAGAATGATTTTGACCTGGAGAGGAATCGGTTCCGGATCCAGCGACTTGGCCATCACCTGGTTCGGGCCGTCGAGCGCGTCTGGCGATTGGAGCTGGATCACCTCTTCCTTGAGAGCGCGCTTGAGCGCTTCCCAGGCTGAGCCGTGGCGGAGCAGGTCACGGGCGTTCAGCACAAGATAGCCGCCATTGGCCCGGTGGAGGCTGCCGGCCTTGATGTTAGTGAAGTGCGTGGTCATCGCCCCGTAGACCATTTCGTATTCGATGCGACCGATGAGGTTGGCGTAGTTCGGGTTCGGCTCGAAGATGACGGGGATGCCGACCGCCGCGATGTTGTCGACGAGAACGTTGACCTGGTAGCGAAGCAGGTCCACCGTCTCCTCACGCTCGTCGTCGGGCACGAACAGGCGCACGTTGTCGAGCACGTCGGCGAAGGCCGCGTTGAGAAAGGCGAGCACCGCCGGCGTCGCCTCATAGCGCTCGCGTAGGTTGGCGACGACATGCGCCAGGGCCGTGCGGGCAACCTCGCGATTGAGCGCCTCGACCTCCTGGCGCGCAGTCGTCTCCAGCTGGCGGATGCGAAAGAAGGCCTCATCGAGCCGGGCGCCCAGCTGGAGTCGCTGCCTGTCGAGCTGTTGCTGCGTTTCGGCGGGCAGGGCCTGGAACTGCTCGGGAGACATGACGGCCCCATCCACGACCGGCGCGATGTCCATGCCAGATGGCCGGCGCAACAGGGCGAACCCTTCCTCGCGCGCGGCGGTCTGGAGTTCGGCCAGGACGGTCGATTGCTGCTCCTCGAAGCGCGCGTCGATGGCCTCGATCGCCTCATGGTACTCCTCGGTGTCGAAGGCCCGGGGTAGATCTTCGCGCAGGCAGCTGAGCAGGCTGTCCAGGTCGTTCTTGAAGGCGACGGCCCCTCCAGGCGCAAAGCGCAGGGCTGTGGGTTGGTGAGGGACAGCGAAGTTATACACGTAGACCCAATCGGGCGGCACCGGCTCCCCGGCGGTCTTCTTCTGGAGGAAGCGCCGGATGGCGGTCACGCGGCCTGTGCCGGTCTCGCCGAGCACGAAGATGTTGTAGCCCTGGCTGCGGATGCCCACGCCGAACTCGATGGCCCGGGTGCCGCGGGGCTGGCCGATGATGTCGCTGCTCGGGTCGAGCGCCGAGGTATCGTCGAAGGGAAAAGAGGCGGGATCGCAGACGCGGCGCAGGGCTTCGACGGGCAGGGGAGTGGGCGGGGGCATAGACGCTCCGATGGCGATGGTATTGGCCGGCCGTGGCCCACGGCGGTGCCCGTCCGACCAGTCACGTCGATATTACCTGTCGCCCACGGCGGGGGCAACGTCTCGCCGGGCGGGCTTGACGGTGCGATCAGCTCATGCCGGCACGGACGCGGCGCAGGCGCGCGATCACCAGCCGAGGCTCCTCCAGGCGCAGAAGGAGGCTGGCGCCCAGATAGGCCAGGCCGCCGGCCAGTCCCCCGGCGAGCACAGCGGCCAGAGCGCCGGTGCCGGCCACCCCGCGCACGGCGACCGCGGCGGCCGCGGCCATGACCGCGCCGGCGACGCCAATGCGCCAGACGCCGTCCCAGAGCCGGCGGCCGTCCAGCCCGCGCAACCGGCGGCGCAGGAGGGCAAGCAGCAGGGCCAGTTCCGCCCAGTTCGAGAGCGAGTGGCCCAACGCCAGGCCACCGAACGGCTCCCAGGCCAGCGCCGGGAACAAGGAGCGACTGAGCCACCAGCCTGCCGTCATCATCAGGAGCAGCTGCAGCGCGCCGGCGACGACGGGCGTCGTCGTGTCGCTCAGCGCGTAGAACGCCCGGGCGACGACCTCGATGGCCGCCAGGCTGACCAGGCTCAGCGCGTAGAAGAGCAGGGCCCAGGCCACGACCCGCGTGGAGTCGGCGTCGAACTGGCCGCGCTGAAAGAGCAGGGCGACGAAGGGCTCGCGCAACACAAGCAAAAGCACCATCGCCGGCAGGCCGAGAAAGGCGATCAGGCGCAAGGTGTCGGCCAGGATGCGGCGCATCTCGGCCGTGCGCCCCTCGGCCGCCAGCGTGGCAAACGTGGGAAAGGCGGCGATCCCCAGCGCCTGTCCGATGAAGCCAAGGGGCATGGCCATGACGCGCCAGGCCTGGTCGAGCGCCCGGATGCTCCCGAGGGGCATGGCCTGGGCCAACAATTGGGTGATGACGATGGTCAGCTCGCTGAAGGAGAGCCCGACGACGCGCGGGGCCATGAGACGCAGTACCTGGCGCACACCCGGATCGCGCAGCGAGATTACGGGTCGGTAACCGGCGCGATGCCGGCGCAAGGCGGGCAACTGGACCAGCACGTGGCCAACGGCGCCGAAGATGACGCCGTAGCCGAGGCCGAGCACGTCCCCCGGCCAGAGGAGGGCGCCGGCGATGATGCCCAGGTTGTAGACGCTACCGGCCAATGCCGGCAGCAGGAAGTGCTGGCGCGCGTTCAGGGCCCCCATGATCACCCCGCTGGCGCCAAAGAGGATGGGCGACACCAGCATCAGACGCATCAGCTCGCCGGTCATCTCCAGGAGGCCCTCGTAGCCGGCCATCAGCTCCGGATAGGCCCAGCGCAGGATCGCCGGCGTCTGCCAGAAAGCCAGCCCGGCGACGACCGTCGTGGCCAGGACGGCGAGGTTGACGGTGATGGAGAAGAGGCGCCAGGCGCCGGCTTCGTCGTCGCGGGCGAAGTAACCGGCAAAGGTAGGGATGAAGGCCGAGCCGAGCGCGCCGCCGGCGATGACGGTGAAAATCAGATGGGGAAAGCGGCTGGCGATGGCGTAGGCGTTGCCCTCGAGGCTCAGGGCGTCGAAGTAGAAGTTGATGACGACGTCCCGGCCGAGCCCCAGGAGCCGGCTGAGGACCATGGCCGCCATGACGATGCCGGCAGCCTGCAATACCTGGGTGCGGGCGGATCGGTCGGGCAGTGGGGCGGGGGCGCTCATGGGCGGCGATTATACGCGCATTCGGCCGCCGGGCAGGCGTCCGAATGCCGCGTGGAAAAGAAAACAGGCCAGCTTTCGCTGGCCTGCATCTGTGCTTTGAGAGTCAAGGACGCCGAACCAAGACTCTCGTTCAAAAGGAGGAGAAGAAGAGATTTAATCAAGCGTCATTGTAAAGGACCCAGCCATCGCCCGCTGTACGTGGCAAATACGCACCGCCTACGGGAAGCCTACGCTTGTGAAATATTGCACAATTCGTGGCCGGCGATCTGGGACCGTGGTCCTAGCCCGCCGAGTGGCGGACCGGCGGACCCAGGCGGGCCAGCAGCCAGGGCAAGGCAAAGGTGAACGGCACGCCGATCAGATGAGACCAGAGATGATCGCGGTCGAAGGCGACGCGCCACAGGTGACCGTAGATCAGGACGGAGAGCTGGGCCGTGGCCAGGAACCAGAAGCCGGCCCGCGCCC
>JBFGLK010000253.1:0-5372 GCA_041576195.1 Promineifilaceae bacterium (SeqCode) | reverse complement strand
GCTCGGCTTCACCATCCAGCATTACACGGGCTTCGGAATCGTCGCCCCCGGCATCCACGACGCCCTGGTCCTGCAGAACCTGGTGATCACGGACAACGGGGATGCCGGCATCCGCCTCTCCAACAGCCACGGCACCCTCGTGCAAAACGTCACGCTGCGCGGCAACCAGGGCGGCTTCGACTGCACGCCCATCCTGCCCGATGGGCCCGACGACCCCGGCTGCACCACCCTGGTCCTCCGCGACGTCGTGGCCGAGGACAACGGCACAGAAGGCGACACGGCGGTCGACGCTTTCGCCGTCGAGCGCGGCAGCGGGATCGTCTTCGAGCGCTGCCGCGCCGCCGGCGGCCCCGGCGACGGCTTCGACGTCAAGGCGGACAACGCCCATCTGCGGAGCGTCGTCGCCCACGGGACGCGGAACAACGTCAAGCTCTGGGGCCGGAACAACACGCTGTCCAATGCCCTGCTCTACGACGCCACCGCTGACGCCAACGTGGTGCTGGCCGCCGGCGGCAGCTACACGCTCACTCATGTGACCATCGCCAACATGACCGACACGGCCTACCTGGTCACCGTCGGCGGCGATGGCCCCGGCCCGACGCCGGTGTCGATCACGAGCGCCATCCTGGCCAACGACAACCCGGCGAACGAGGGCACGCTGCTGTACCTGGGCGCTGACGCCCGCCCATTCGCGCTGCAAAACATCCTCTTCTTCAACCCCTATCGGGACGACGCCGTCCTCTGCCTTGAGGGTGGGCGCTGCTACGGCGCCGCGGATCTCGAGGCCGGCGTTGGTCCCGGTCCCGGCCTGCGCACCGGCGATCCCCGCTTTGCCAACCCCACCGCCGGCGACTTCCGCCTCTTGCCCGACAGCCCGGCGCTGGCTGCCGGCAGCCCGATCGCCGACCCGAACGACGTCCTGGCGACCGACCTCGCCGGCTGCCGCCGGCCCGCCGCTCCGGCCCTGGGCGCGTACGAGCAGGCTGACTGCATGCCGGCACCCTGACGAGCGCGGGGTGCAGCAATCGGGGGGCGCAGCAGGCTGCACCCCTACTTGACGCCCTGGCCTCATCCTCGCTATAGTTCCCACCGTTGCCGTTTCTCACCGCCGCCATCCATCACCATCAATCTCACACTCGTCGAGGTGCCTGATGTCGCTCTGGCTACCCGTCCTCCGCTTCGTGCACATCTTCGCGGCCATCTTCTGGGTCGGCACGACGCTGTTCATGGTCTTCTTCCTCGAGCCCACCGTCCGCGCCCTGGGGCCGGAGGGCGGCCGGTTCATGCAGCGTCTGCTGGGTGGCACGCGCTTCAGCCTGGCCATCGCCGCGGCCGGCTGGATCACCATCCTCGCCGGGCTGCTCCTCTACTGGCCGATGACCGACTTCGCCCCACCCATCATCTTCGACGCCCGGCTGCCGCTGACGCTGGGCGCGCTTGCCGGCATCGCCTCCGGCGTGGTGGGCACGGCCATGCAAGGCCGCGCCTCGGCCCGATTGCAGGCCCTCGGCCGGGAGATCGCCGCCGGGGGCGGCCCACCCCAGCCAGCCCAGATGGCCGAGATGCAGCAGCTCCAGGCCACCCTGCGCACGGGCGGTCGGCTCTCAGCCGCCCTGATGGTCCTGGCCGTCATCGGCATGGTCTGGTAGGCGCCGCCCATGACCGCCCCGGACCCCCTGTGCCTCCTGGCCGTCCTGGCCCACCCGGACGACGAGTCCATGGGCCTGGGCAGCACGCTGGCCCGCTATGCCGCCGCGGGCGTCGAGACCTACCTCGTCACCGCCACGCGCGGCGAGCGCGGCTGGCAGGGCGAGCCGGCAGAGAATCCCGGCCTGGAGCGTCTGGGCCAGATCCGGACTGCCGAACTGGCCGCCGCCGCCCGGGTGCTCGGCCTGCGCGAGGTCCACTATCTGGGATACCTGGACGGCGAACTGGACCGCGCGCCGGCCGACGACGCCGTGCGCCAGATCGCGGACCACATTCGCCGCCTCCGGCCCCAGGTCGTGGTCACCTTCGGCCCCGATGGCGCCTACGGCCATCCGGACCACATCGCCATCTCCCAGCTGACCACCGCGGCCGTGGTCGTGGCCGCGGATCCCACCTACGACGCCGGGCCGCCGGGCCGACCGGCGCACCGGGTGCTCAAGCTGTACTATGCGCAGGACACCGAGGAGGGGATGGCGGCCTTCGAGGCGATCTTCGGGGACATCGGCATGGAGGTGGACGGGCGGCGCCGGGTCTTCCCCGGCTGGCCCGAGTGGGCCGTCACGGCCGCCGTCGACGGCGCCGCCTACATGGACGTCGCCGCGGCAGCCATCGCCTGTCACCGCAGCCAGATCATCGGCTGGCCGCCGCTCGACACGCTGCCGGCAGCGACCCGCGCGCTGTTGCTCGGCACGCGCTATTACTACCGGGCCTACAGCCTGGTCAACGGCGGCCGGGACCGGGAAGACGATCTGTTTGCCGGCATCATCGCGGCCCGGACGCGCCCCTGAACCGGGCGGGCGCCGGAGGTGTCACATGAACGCGGACGACGTATTAAAGTACGGGCACCTGCAGGTGTTACGCTCGCTCGACCACCTGCCCGACCCGGCGACCTGGGATGTGGCGGGCGTCTGCGGCTGGTGGTCGGTGCGCCAGATCCTGGCCCATCTGACCTCGTAGGAGCGCCTGCTGGCCGACAACCTGGAGGGGATCCTGGGGCGCGCGGGCGGGGCCACGCTGGCGCGCTACCTTGAACTCGGGCCAGAGCGCTTCAACGACGATGAGGTGGCGGCGCGGGACGGGCACTCCCCCGCGGCCGTCCTGGCCGACTATGACGCGGCGCAGTCCAGGTCCCGGGACCTGCTGGGCCAGATCCCCGCGGCCCGACGACGCGAGGCCGGGATCCTGCCGTGGTACGGGATTGAGTATGACCTGGAGGATCTGCTGGCTTATCAGTATTACGGCCACAAACGGGAGCACACGGCCCAGATCGACGTCTACAGCGACGCGGTGGACCGGAAGACCGGTTGACTCCGCAGGCCGCCACATCGCGACATTTGCCTATGGCGTCCCGACCACGTCGGGCGTATCGTGGTCTCTAGACCCCGCATGTCTGCCAGACCTGCGGGGTCTGAAATCGCGCCCCACGACCCGGCCCCACAGGTGAACGGCAAAGGCGATCACGGCGGCCAGCTCCAATAGCCGCCCGAGCGGCAGGCTCCAGGACGGCAGCGGCGACAGGGAGGCGGCGATGACCAGGAGGATGCCGGCATTCAGGAGCCCAAACGCCAGCCGCGCCCCGGTCTCGTTGCCCCGCCGCGGCGGCTGCCAGAAGCGCGGGGCGACCCAAAAGGCCACGCCCAGGGCCAGCTGCAGCGTCCAGCCGACGAGCAGGCTCTCGATGTGCGCGGGCAGCCAGCGCCAGATGACGGGCAGAAATGGCACCCCCTTGTTGGCCAGCATCAGGGCGCCGATGGTGAACCCGGCCAGCAGGTAGACCAGGGCGGCCCGCACGTAAAGGCGGCTCAGGCGCGGCACCTCACTCCCCCCGATAGCGGTCCCGGACGCGGGGCCAGCTGTTGATCACGAAGAACAGCCCGGCCAGCCACTGCAGCGCCGCCGAGACGGCCAGCACCCACCCCCAGCCGGCGGCCGCCTCAGAGCCAAAGACGGCCGGCTCGAAGATGGCGCGCAACAGCAGGCCCGCGTTCAGGCAAAGAAAGGCCGCCCACCCCAGCCGCTCGCTACCGCGCGGGCGCTGGCGCGTGATGATGGGGAACATCCAGTAGACGATGCCGAAGATGAGCTGGGCCACCCAGCCGACCATAAACAGGTGGAAATAGACCGGGTTCAGCCGGCCCACCCAGCCCGGCAACGGCCAGAGGCGGCCGGCCGCCAGCACGAGGGCGATCGCCATGGCGGCGATCAGATAGAGCATGGCGCTCTTGATGGACCAGCGGGTGAGCGTGGGCATGGGGGTGGGGATCCGGGGGTCGGGAGTCTGGGATCAGGGAACGGGCGCAGCAGGCTATATCCCCACAATCCGCAATCGGCTCAGGCCGCGTCCAGCATGAGCAACAGCATCGTCACCGGCGTGTGCGCCTTGATGCTATGCGGCAGGTGTGCCGGCATGTGCACCCAGGTGCCCGGCCCGGCCTCCAGAGCCTGCTCGCCCAGGGTCACGTCCGCCGTGCCCGCCAGGAAGTGCATGATGGCCGGGTGGCTGCTCGTGTGCTCCGACAGGGTCTCGCCCGGGGCGAAGCCGAACAGGATGACGTTGATGGCCTCGTCGCGATAAACGGTGCGGCTGAGGATCGACTGTGCCGGCACCGGCGGCGCCAGCGCGGCCAGATCGGGGACGATCTTGTTGGCGGTCAGCTTGTTTTCCATGCCTCCAGCGTAGCGGCTCCCGGCGGGGGTGTCGTTGATCCGGATCAATGACGCCCCCGCCGTGCCGCTCATGCCATGGCCGCCCGCAACGCCGCCACGGCCGCGGCCTCCAGATCGTGAATCCGCGTCAGCCGCTCGGCCACGCCGGCCTGCAGCGCGGCCGCCCCAACCGCATCCAGCGGGAACTCCTCGAGCATCCCCTCGCGGATTGTCGCCAGCCGGGCGTCGAGCGCGCGCAGCTCGGCCACGGCGTCGCCCCCACGCGCGAGGAACAGCGTGTGCCGCTCGCGCATCAGGCGCCGCGCCTCGACCAGCGGGGGCACGGTCCCGGGCAGGAGCGCTTCGGCCAGCGCTCCCCAGGCGGCAGCGCTGGCCCGGAACGCGGCGGCGACCTCGCGCAGCGCCGGCCGATCCAGGATCGCGGCCGCCTCCTCCAGGAAGTCGGCATACAACCCGCGCTCGGCGTCCTCCGATTCCCCCTTGCCAAAGAGAAAGGCAAAGTGGTAGGCCGAGGTCAGGCCGGCGTACAGGGGCAGGCCGGGCGGGAAGAGCCGGGCCCAGCTGTTGCGCTTCTTCGGCAGGGTCAGCATCTCCACCCAATAGCGCAGGGCGGCCAGGCCGAAGTTGTGCGCCGCGCCTTTGGGCGGCTTCTCGGTGAACAGACGGATCGTGTCCCAGATGCCGGCAGCCACCGCCTCGGCCAGCTTCTCCGGCCGCGGCGGGTCCAGGGTGAGCAGCCGGTGCTTGTCCTTCTTCACCCGCCCCCGGGCCGTCGCCAGGTCGGCCGCGCTTGCCGTGAGCGACACCCGCGCCCGATCGGCGATGTGGGCGACGCCCGCGTCCGGATCGAAGCCGTAGACCAGGATGGGAAACATCACCCACATGTCCTCGCTGGCGTCGAGGCCGTTGTAGGGCAGACTCCACATATCCGCCCAGACAATGGCTGGCACGCCCTCGTCCAACGTCTGCGCCAGCAGATCAGCCGCCTTCTGCGAGCT
>JBFGLK010000252.1:0-5413 GCA_041576195.1 Promineifilaceae bacterium (SeqCode) | reverse complement strand
TCGAGTTGATGAACTCGTACTCGTTGAAGAAGAGCTTCTCCATGAGCCGCTCGCGGTTGAAGAGGTGCGCGAACGCGAGGCGCATGCGCTTGTCGTTGAACGGCGGCTTGCGCATATTGAAGCAGAAACCGGCGTAGCCCTGCGGGGCGTCCTTGATCTTGCCGGCAAGGCCCATCAGGCGCGTGTCCAGCTCGCCCAACGGCTCGGCGAAATCCATGACCTTGATAATGTCGCGGCTCAGCGTCTGATGGACGCCCGAGAGACGAACGCGCGCTTCTTCAAGTTGCCTGGCAATAGCTTCCCGCAATAACTGATCGGCCTCGCGCCGGCGGCTTCGCTCGATATAGCCGTCAAAGCCGGGCACCTTGCTCGCCAATCGGCCGAGCCACGTCGACTCGTCCGTGATCTTGCCGAACAGGTCCGGGGCGAGTGAGTCTTTCATGTCAGGCTTGGGGGAATCGGTCATCTGTACGCTCCTTGATACGGTGGAGGTCGGGTCGAGACGACGAAATGCGGTGTAGGATAGCGCCGGTCGACCTCCACTTGCTTTACGCCGGCAGGCGCTGCCGGTTGCAGGCACCCTGCCACGCGGCCGGGCGACATCGGTGGCCTCGCGACGATAGCCTGATGCCCGCCGGTACTCCGGTAGCAAGCCGGCCGGATCGACCTCGAGATCAACGCGCGGTGAACGCCGACCCAGTATAGCACAGCTTCTCGTCGCCCACCCAGTGGAATCAGTCCCCCGGACTCCAGGTCCGTCTAGGGTTGCCCGCCCTCGTCGAGCCAGCGATGGACGATGGCCGCCAGCCGGCCGTCTGCCGCCAGCCGCTCGAGGGCTGCGTTGAGCTGCTTCAGGAGTTCGCGATCCTCGGCGCGTACGACGAGAGCGTAGGGCTCGCTCTCCACCGCTGCCGGCAGTCGCGTCAGGCCCGGCGCGCCACGCATGTAGAGGCGCCCGCCGACCGCGTCGACCAGGGCGGCATCGGCGGCGCCTTGCGCGACGGCGTCCAACGCCCGGTCGACAGACTCGGCCGGGATGATGGTCAGGTCCGGCAGTCGCCGGTCGAGGCCGGTGGCGGCGACATGGCCCTGCGCGCCCAGCTCGACGGCCAAGACGCGGCCGTCCAGATCGTCGGGGCCGGCGATGGGCGAGCCCTCCGGCACGATCAGGATCTGACCGGCGTCAACGTAGGGCCGGCTATAGGCGACGTCGCGCGTCCGCTCGATCTGCACGACCAGGGCCGAGGCGAGCACATCTACCTGGCCGGTCCCCAGCGCGTCATAGAGGCCATCATAGCCGAAGTAGCTAAAGACCACGCTCAGGCCGAGCTCCTCGCCGAGCGCCCGCGCCAGATCGACGTCCAGGCCCCACAGGTCATCGGCCGTGGCCACCTCGAATGGCGGGTAGCTCGGGTCCAGCCCGACGCGCAACACTCCCGTCTCCTGAATCCTTACCCAGGTGTCGTCTCCGCCGCCACAGGCCACCAGAATCAGGACCAGCGCCACCACGACCGCCGTAGAGACGCCCGACCGGGGCGTCTCCCGATCCCGGCGGCCTGTCTCCGAATCCCGACATGGCGTCTTCCAGCAGGGCGACTCCGGGGCGGGCCTCGCCCCGCTAGTTACCGGTGAACGCGCGAAGGGCATCGTATAGCGGGCGGGTGACGAACTCGGGCGTCACCAGCGTGTAGTAATCCATATAGCTCCGGGTCGGCGCCGGATAGCGAAAGGCCCACAACGCCAGTAGCCGGGCGTACGGCCAGTGTGCCTCCGCATAGGCGA
The DNA here is from genome assembly GCA_041576195.1 of Promineifilaceae bacterium (SeqCode). GTDB lineage: Bacteria > Chloroflexota > Anaerolineae > Promineifilales > Promineifilaceae > JAGVTM01. The sequence continues at coordinate 3,631 of JBFGLK010000252.1, read as the reverse complement.
TAGCGTCCTCCGTATAGCGAATGCGTTGCGCCGGGCGCACGGCCCGCGTCCAGCGGGGGTGGTCGTTCCACCCCGCCTCGGTGATGTACATGGGCGTGGCTTCATCGTCATAGGCGACCATGATCGCCCGCTGCAGCTCCAGGCGGCGGAAGTTAAGCACGCCGGGATCGGGGTCCGCGTCGGGCGGAAACGTCAGGCCGTAGCTGTGCACGGCCAGGCCGTCGAAGTACGCGGCGGCGCCGGCCTCGTACATGGCGGTCAGGTAGGCCAGTTCGTTGAGGCCCCAGGGCGAGCCGGCCGGCTCCAGCGTCGGCGCCAGCGCCCCGGCCAGCACGGTTATCGCCGGGTTGGCTGCCTTCACGGCCGGATAGACGACGCGCAATAAGTCGACATAATCCTGCGCCGTCGTCGGCCGGTAGCCCCATTCGACGCTCAGGTTTGGTTCGTTACCGATGATGACGTAGTCGACCTGGTCCCGATAGCGCTCGGCGAAGGCGGCCGCGTAGACGGCGAAGTCGTCGTAAGCATCGGCGTCCAGATAGGTCAGGGACGTCTCCTCGGGTCGGGCCCAGGCCGGGGTGAGACCCAGGCGGGCCACGACGGTCAGGCCCTGCGCTCGTGCGTGGCGTACGACCATGTCGGGGTGCGACCAGGCGAAGCCGCCGTCTTCGCCGTGGTAATATGCCCAGGGAAAGAACTCCACGATCCAGGGCGCGCCCATCTCACGCACGAGTTGCAGGCTGCGCTGTATCTTCCACTCTTCGACCTCGTCAGTGAGCCGAGTGTGCACGCCGAGGATGGGGTGGCTGGTCGTGACCGTCTGTGGCGGACCAGGGGTGATCAGGATCGGCGCGGGTTGCACCAGGCTGATGAGCATGGCCAGCGCCAGCCAGCGAAGCCCTGCACCGAAGGTTGCCTCGGAGAGAGCGCAACGGAACAGCGCTGCCCACTGGCTGGCCGCCGCCGTCATGCGCCGGTCATCAGGCCGGCGTAGTGGCCGGCCCACCAGTGAAAGTGATCGAAGATGGCTGCCACGCGCCGGTGGGGCTCGGTTTTGCGATCCGGCAGGGGTTCGTCGGGCTCGGCGTCGGGCGCCCGCCCCATGCGGAACAGGATCTCCTGACGCAACTGGAGGTTGAGCAACCGGTTCTGGAAGTCGTGGATAACCTTGCCCAGCGTACCCTCCGGAGCCGTCAAGTACGCTGCCGGCAACGCGTCAAGTGCGGGTGACGCGGCGGCCCAGGAGGACGCCCGCCAGAGCGCGCCGTCCGAAACCGGCACGTCGTCGAGCACTGGCGTCCCCCAGACGTGGCTCAGGCTGCCCAGCGCCAGATCGATGGGCAGCAGCTCGCCGGCGATGAACCGGCCCTGCGCGACCGTCGTGGAGAAGACGGCGTCGCACTCGCCGGCCAGGGACTCGCCTACCGCTGCCCAGTCGGTCTCGGCCCACACTGCCGGCCGGCCATCCGGCAAGATGAAGACGTAGTCATCCCCGAGGCTGTAAATCGCCACGAGCTCCGGCAACAACGGCGGCGCGTTGGCCTGCGGCTGGGGCTTGGCGTCCGCCCCGGAAATGGCGGCCTGCAGCTGGGCCTGAATGGCGGCGACGAGCGCGCCCGGCGATGGGTCCTCTGGGTCCACGCCGTAGCCGAGTGCCAGGCGTCGCAGGCCAAGCTCGACATCGGCGGCCCGGTCGGGTTGCAGCACAGGCGCCGCCAGCGCCGCCGATGCCTGCCAGGCGCGCCACGCCTGCCAGGCCGCCGCCTGCGGTCCGGTAGGCGCCGGCCCCGCCGGCAACGCCGGCCCCCAGATAGGGCGCGCGTGCCGGCTGATGGCCGCGTGTAGCACCGGGTTCACCCGCCCCAGCCGTTCCCACGCGGCGGGCCCGGTCAAAAGCGGGGGGCGCCGCAAGACGGGTCCAAACTGCTCCCAAACCGGCAGGTGGGCCTCCCGCAAGGGTCGCGGCGGCGTCTCCTCCGCCAGCAGGGCCAGCAGGTTGACGTCGGACAGACCGGGGCGATAGCCGCCGCGTACGACGCTGCCGAAAGCATAGAGGCCCAGCACCGGCCCGTCTGGCATCCGCCATGCCTGCTCCAGCGCGCGCAGGGCGTCTTTGACACTCATGGCGCCGTATTATAGGCGCAGAGACACCCTGGAGCGACAATGCTGAGTCGTCGCGTGGTTGAGGAGTCCACAGTCTGCGAAGCGCAGCGCGTCTTCACGGGCCTCGACGATGGCAGGGATTGACTGGCCGGCCGCCTGGATGGAACCGCGGCCGGCCGGCGTCCGCCTGGCGCGATGCCCGGCGCATTCAACCGGGTATAATGTGCCGGTTATCGAGGAGACGTCATGCGCGCGTTTGTCACTGGCGGCACGGGTTTCGCCGGCTCCCATCTCGTCGACGCCCTGCTGGCGGCTGGTCACGAGGTCCAGGCCCTGGTCCACGAGGCGAGCAGCCTGCAGGATCTGCCGGCACACGCCTGCCTGGCGGCCGTGCCCGGCGATCTGATGAACGCGCCCCGCCTCGCCGACCAACTGCGCACGGCGCGGCCGGACGTCGTCTACCATCTGGCCGGCCAGGCTTCCCCGGCGGGATCGTGGCGCAACCCGGCGGCGACGCTGGCCATCAACGCCGGCGGCACCGCCAACCTGTTGGAAGCCGCCCGGCTCGCCGGCGGACCGCGGGTGGTCGTCGTCACCAGCGCCGACGTCTACGGCGTCATCAAGCCGGATGCCCTACCGTTGACCGAGCGAACGCCGCCGCAGCCGCGCCACCCTTACGGGGTGAGCAAGTGGGCGGCTGGGCAGCTGGTGCGCGTTTTCTGGGAGCGGTACGGCCTGCCGGCGATCGAGGCGCGCCCGTTCAACCACATCGGCCCGCGGCAGGCCCAGGGCTTTGTCGTGCCCGATTTCGCCAGTCAGCTGGCGGCTATCAAGCTCGGACGCCAGCCGCCAGAGATGTGGGTGGGAAACCTGTCGGCGGAGCGGGACTTCACCGACGTGCGCGACGTCGTTCGCGCCTACACGCTTCTGGCCGAGCGGGGCCGGCCCGGCGAGGCCTATCTCATCTGTTCCGGCACCGCCGTGTCCATTCTCTGGATCTTGCAGACGTTGCTGGAGATCGCGGGCATCGACGTCAAGGTGCAGTACGATCCAGAGCGCTTGCGTCCGTCGGACACGCCTTGCCTCTACGGCGACTACGCTCGTCTGCGGCGCGACACCGGCTGGAGCCCGCAGATCCACCTGCGGCAATCCCTGGAGGACGCCTTCGCCGACTGGATGGCGCGGCTGGAGGCTGAGGACTAGGCCATGGCGCGGCGCAAGGTGCGGCTCGACCGGTTGCTGGTGGAAAGGGGACTCGTCGACACGCGATCCCAGGCACAGGCCCACATCCTGGCCGGAGAGGTCCGGGTGGCAGGCGAGTTGGCGACCAAGGCCGGGATGAGCGTGCCGGCAGACGCCGACGTCGAGCTGCAGGCCCCCAGGCCCTACGTCAGCCGCGGCGGTTTCAAGCTGGCCGGCGCCCTCGAGCGCTTCGCCGTGCCCGTGGCCGACCGGCGCTGTGCCGACGTCGGTGCCTGCACCGGCGGATTCACCGAGGTACTCCTGAACGCCGGGGCGCGCCGTGTCT
>JBFGLK010000251.1:0-5427 GCA_041576195.1 Promineifilaceae bacterium (SeqCode) | reverse complement strand
TACAAACCCAGCGCACCCTTGAGGCGATGATCGGCCTCCTCGTGGAGGGCGCCGGGTCGGCCACTGTGGCGCCGGCGCCCGACACGTCGGCGCCCCGGGCAACGGCCCAACCGGCCGCCGCGACCGGCGTGGCCGTGGACGCGGCCACCGTGACGCGCCAACTCGTCGGCCTGGTCAGCGAGCGCACCGGCTACCCGGCCGAGCTGCTCTTGCTCGAGGCCGATCTCGAAGCAGATCTGGGCATCGACTCCATCAAACGGGTGGAGATCCTCGGCGCCTTCCGCGAGCAGTACCCGGAGCTGGAGCCTGCCTTCGCCGGCGACCGCATGGAGCAAATGCAGGCGCAGCGGACGCTCGAGGCGCTGATCGGCCTGTTGACTGAGCACATAGCCGGCGACGCCGCGCCCTCTCGGGCGCAAGTCGAGGCACCAGCCATCACGCCGGCCACCGCCGCGCCGGCGCCCTCCGCCGAGTCGATGGCTGCACTACTCATCGACCTGGTGAGCGAGCGCACGGGCTATCCGCCGGAGCTACTCAGCCTATCCGCCGATCTGGAGGCCGATCTGGGCATTGACTCGATCAAGCGGGTTGAGATCCTGGGAGCGTTTCGCGACCAGCACCCGTCGCTGGCGCCCCACTTCGCCGGCGAGGGCATGGAGCACCTCCAGGCTCAGCGCACGCTCGGCGCCATGGTGGAGATGTTGGCGCAGCCGCCTGGCCTGCCGGTCGGAGAACCCGACCCAAAAGCGTCCGCGGCCTCCGAACCGGAGGCGTCAGAGACGTCGACGGTGCTCCGCTTCACGCTCACGCCGACACCGGCGCCCCTCCGTAGCCAACAGGCCGGTCTGGCGGCCGGTCGCACGATTGTCCTGACAGACGATGGCCTGGGCGTGGCCGATGCTGTCGCCGCCGAGCTGCAGTCGCTTGGCTATCCGGTGGCGCTGGTCCGCCATACGACTGAAGGCCTGATGCTTAACGCGGAGTACATCGCCGCCAATCTGACCGAGGCTGACGAGGTCGTCAGCCTGGTGTCCGCCATTCGTGAAACACTGGGCCCGATCGCCGCAGTGGTCCACCTGGCGCCGCTTGGTGGCCAGCGCGATTTCGCCCGACAGCGGCTTGACGACTGGCGGCATGCCCTGAGCCTGGAGACGCTGAGCCTCTTCCACCTGGTGCGAGCGGCGCACGCTGACCTGGCTACGTCGGCCGAGTCCGGCGGCGCCTGCATTCTGGCCGCCACAGACATGGGCGGCACCTTTGCCAGCAATGGAACGCTGGACGCCGCCGCGCTCGCTCCCAGCCGCGGCGGCATCGTGGGCTTGCTGAAGACGGTGGCCCACGAGTTGCCCACGATACGCACGAAGGCCGTCGACCTCAATCCAAGGCACGAGCCGATCGTCGCCGCCCACGTCATCGTCCAGGAGATGATGACCGCCGACAATCTGGTCGAGGTCGGCTATGATGGCGAGACGCGCAAGACACTGACCATCGTGCCGGCATTGTTGCCCAGCGCCGAGACAGTCGGCGGCAACAGCGCCATCGTCAACGACGACTCGATCATCCTGGTGACCGGCGGGGCTCGGGGCATCACCGCGGACGTAGCCCGCGAACTGGCCAGGCTCTACCAGCCCACGCTGATCCTGGTTGGCCGGTCGCCCTTGCCGCCGGCAGACGAGGCCACCGAAACCGCCGACCTCACCGACCATCGCGAAATCAAGAGCGCCCTGATCGCCGCCGCCAAGGCGCGCGGCGACGAGGTGTCGCTCACCGAGGTCGAGCAGGCGTTTCGCGCCGTGCTGCGGGACCGCGAGATGCGCGAGAACCTCGCGAGCATGCAAGCGCTCGGAGCCCGCGTCCACTACTTCTCGGCGGACGTGCGCGACGAGGCTGAGTTCGGCTCACTCCTCGACCGGCTCTACGAGCGGTTTGGCCGCCTCGACGGGGTCATTCACGGCGCCGGCATCATCGAAGACAAGTTGATCAAGGATAAGACGCCCGAATCGTTCAGCCGGGTGCTCAGCACGAAGGCCGACAGCGCCTTCATCCTCAGCCGGAAGCTGCGGCCCGAATCGCTCAGGTTCCTCGTCTTCTTCTCCTCAGTGACCGGGCGCTTTGGCAATCGCGGCCAGGGTGACTACGCGGCGGCCAACGAGGTCCTGAACAAGCTGGCCGTTTACCTCGATCACGAGTGGCCGGCGCGGGTCGTCTCGATGAACTGGGGGCCCTGGGATGCCGGCATGGTTTCCGATGAGGTGCGGCGTCAGTTCGAGCGCCGCGGCGTCACTCTCATTCCTATACCCACCGGCAAACGCCGGCTCATCGAAGAGCTCAACTTCGGCCGCAAGGGCGAAGTCGAGGTGATCATCTGCGGCGAGGGAGACGGCGAGGCGCTGGCCACCTAGCGTGACCCGCCCCCCTGGCTGATGCGTAGCGGCGGCCGGGCGACCCGGCCGCCGCTGGCCTTGCAACCGGGCGTGACGCCCTCCGAGCGAAAGACTGCCTGCCATGGACGAAACGAGCCTAACCCGAGCCCCAGCCGTCGACGTCGCGATCGTCGGCATGGCCTGCCTCTTTCCCGGGGCGCCCGACGTCACGGCGTACTGGCACAACATCCTTCATGGCGTCGACGCCATCAGCGATCCCCCGGCCGACACGTGGGATCCCGCGCTGTTCTACGATCCCGACGATCCCGACCGTCTCTATTGCCGCAAAGGCGGCTTCCTGGGCCCCGTCGCCACGTTCAACCCGCTCGCGCATGGCGTCATGCCCCGTGGAGTGGAAGGGGGCGATCCCGACCAGTGGCTGACGCTCAAGGTCGCTCGCGAGGCCCTGGCGGACGCCGGCTACCTGGAACGCCTGGAAGCAAATGAGGCCGAGCGGCAGCGCACCGCGGTCATCCTGGGCAAGGGCACCTATCTCAATCGCGGCAACATGAATATGCTGCAGCACAGCCTGGTCATTGACCAGACGGTGCGCATCGTGGCCGCACTGCATCCGGAGTACGGCTCCGACGAGCTCGCCGCCCTGCGCGAGCATCTCAAGGCACAGCTGCCGGCATTCGACTCCGAGTCGGCCCCGGGTCTCGTGCCCAACATCATCGCCAGCCGCATCGCCAATCGCCTCGACCTGATGGGCCCGACCTACACGGTCGACGCGGCCTGCGCCTCGTCGCTCATCGCGGTCGACATCGCGGTCAACAACCTGGCGACGGGCCAGTGCGACCTGGCGCTCGCCGGCGGCTCGCACGTGACCACGCCTATCCCGATCTTGATGTTGTTCACGCACCTCAACGCGCTTTCGCGTGGGGAGCGAATCCGCCCGTTCGACGCGCATGCCGACGGCACCATTCTCGGCGAAGGGATCGGCATCCTCGTGCTCAAGCGGCTCGCGGACGCCCGCCGAGACGGCGATCAGATCTACGCGATCATCAAAGGCGTGGGAACCTCGAGCGACGGCCGGGCGAAGGGCGTCCTTGCGCCGCGCCCGGAGGGCGCTCGACTGGCGGTCACACGTGCCTATGAGGCCGCCGGGATCGACCCCCAGACAGTTGGGCTCATCGAGGCCCATGGCACCGCCACGACCGCCGGCGACCTGTCGGAGATTACGGCGTTGCAGCCGCTCTGGCCGGCGCGCGAGGGCCGGCCGCCCTATTGCGCCATCGGCTCCGTGAAGTCGATGATCGGCCACACGATGGCCGCGGCAGGCGTGGCCGGTCTGATCAAGGCGGCGCTGGCCCTGCATCACCGAATTTTGCCGCCGACGCTCAATGTCGACGAGCCTAACCCGCGCCTTCCCTGGGGGGAGGCGGGGCTTTATGTCAACACGAGCAGCCGGCCGTGGACCCATGTCCTGGACAGCCCGCGCCGCGCCGCCGTCAACGCCTTCGGCTTCGGTGGGATCAACGGGCACGTCATCCTGGAGGAGTTCCGGCCGACGGACGCGACGAAGGACGGGCGGCCGGCGCGAAGCCACCTGCGGCATTGGGACAGCGAGGTCGTCCTACTCGATGCCGACGACCCGGCCGGCCTGGCCGACCGTTGTGGCGCGATCCTGGACTATCTGGGCAGCGAGCCACGGGTGGACCTCGTCGATCTGGCCTATACGCTCAACAGGCAACTGAGCCGGCGACCGGCCCGTCTGGGCCTCGTGGCTGACTCGCTGGAAGACCTGGCGGCGAAGCTGGAACGGGCACGCAAGGCATTCGCGGACGGCAAGGCCCGCCTGCGGGATACGAACAGCGGTCTGTACTATTTCGCCGAGCCGTATCCACCAGAAGGCAAGGTCGCCTTCCTCTTTCCCGGAGAAGGCTCGCAATATCCGCACATGCTGGCCGATCTGGCCCAGCAATTCCCCGAGGTGCGCGCCTGCTATGAGCAGCTTGACCGCCTGTACGCGGACCATCCACGCGGCTACGTGCCCAGCGACGTCATCTTCGCGCGGCCGTTTGACGAGGAGCTGGGGGCGAAGCTGTGGCAGATCGACGAGGCGATCGAGGCCGTCCTGACGGCCAATGCGGCGCTGTTCGCGCTGCTGGAGACGCTCGGGGTCCAACCCGATGTCATCGCCGGTCACAGCACCGGCGAGTATTCGGCCATGCGCGCCGCCGGCATGATCGACCTCGACGAGACCGCCTTCATTCGCTCGCTACTCGACGTGAGCCGCCGCTACGATCAGGTGGCTCGGGACGAGGCGGTCCCGTCCTACGTCCTCCTGGCCATCGGCGGTGGGCGTGACAAGGTGGAGGCCCTGATCGCCGAGGTGCCGGAGCCGCTGCACGTGGGCATGGACAACTGCCCGCACCAGACGGTCATTGCCGGCACCCGCCAGGCCGCCGACGCTGCCATCGCTCTCATGCGCGAGCGCGGCATCATCTTCGAGGAGCTACCGTTTGACCGCGCGTACCACACGCCGCTCTTCGGGGCCTTTGAGGAGACGCTGCGCGACTTCTTCGACAGCCTGCCCATCGTCACGCCCCGGGTGCCCACCTACTCCGCCACCACCGCCACCCGCTTCCCCGACGACCCGGCCGCGATCCGCCAGATCGCCGTTCGCCACTGGGTCGACACCGTCCGGTTCGGCGACGTCGTCAAGCAGATGCACGCGGACGGCGTGCGCCTGTTCATCGAGATCGGTGGCCGCGGCAACCTGACCGCATTTGTTGGCGACATCCTGCGCGGCCAGCCGCACCTGGCCGTGCCGGCCAATCTCCAGCAGCGTTCCGGCCTTCGGCAGATCAACAACCTGCTCGCCCTCCTTGGCTCCCAGGGCGTACCAATGGACCTGGATGCCCTCTATCGGCACCGGCGCGTGCGCGAGCTGCAGCTGGTCCCGGGCGAGGACCCGGGCGCCGCCCAGCCGGGGACCATGCGGTTGGCGACGGACTGGGCGCTCGTGGCGCTCGATCCTCTGGTAGCCAGCCAGCTACGC
>JBFGLK010000250.1:0-5434 GCA_041576195.1 Promineifilaceae bacterium (SeqCode) | reverse complement strand
TTCGACGATCTCTCCAGCGCGCTCGACGTCGAGACCGAGCTACGCCTGTGGCAGAACCTGGCGGCCTGGCAGCCGGAGGCCGCCTTCCTGGTGATCAGCCATCGTCCGCCGGTGCTGCGCCGGGCCGACCGGCTCGTGCTGCTGGCGGACGGTCGCCTGCTGGGCACCGGCACGCTGGACGAGCTGCTGGCCGCCCACCCGGAGATGCGCGCCCTGTGGGCGGGCGAAGGGATCGAGGCCGGCCTGGCGGCAGGGTCGCCGGCCATCCCCGGCGTCTCCACACACGAAGGAGCGTGACGCGATGAGCGACGATTCGACCGCCCCGACCTGCCGGGTCATTCGCCCGGCCGGGGTCTATGAGGGCAAGCAGGCGCTGACCTATTTTGCCGGCATCTCCGCCGAGAACACCGGCTCCCGGGGCCTGTGCCTGCACATGCTGACGATTCAGCCCGGCCAGCGGGCCCGGGCCCACCTGCACGAAGCCCACGAGACGGCCCTCTACGTCCTCAACGGTGAGGCCGGCATGTGGTATGGCGAGGGGCTGAGCGAGCACCTGATCGTGCGGGCGGGCGAGTACCTGTACATTCCCGCTGGCGTGCCCCACCTGCCCTACAACGCCGGGAGCGAGCCGGCTACGGCCATCCTGGCCCGCACCGACCCCAACGAGCAGGAGAGCGTCGTGCTCCTGCCCGAACTGGACGACGCCCACCCGTAGCGGCTGCGACCCGGGTTATAATGGCGCCGACCGTGCCTGCCCAACAAGCGCCTGAAGAGGAGAATCCGCCATGAAGTACGCCTGCGAAGTGATCATCGACCTGCCGCGCGCGCGGGTCGTCGAGCTGTTCGACAGCCAGGAGAACCTGAAGCAGTGGCAGCCGGGCCTGCAGAGCTTCGAGCACCTGAGCGGCGAGCCGGGCCAGCCCGGCGCCCGGTCGCGCCTGGTCTACGACGAGCGCGGCCGCCGGGTGGAGATGACCGAGACGATCGAGACCCGGAACCTGCCGGACGAGTTCACGGCCATCTTCGAGGCCAAGAATGTCTGGAACCGGTCGGCCAACCGGTTCACCGAGGTCGGCCCGAACCAGACCCGCTGGGTGAACGACAACGAGTTCCGGCTATCGGGCCTGATGTGGGTGATGGGCCTGTTCATGGGCGGGACCTTCCGCAAGCAGACGCTGGCCGACATGAACCGCTTCAAGGCGTTTGCCGAGGGCGCCGGCGCGTGAGCCTGCCGGCCTTCGCCCCGTCCCGCCCGATCGTCATCGTCCCCTATCGACCGGAGTGGGTCGCCGAGTTCGAGGCCCTGGCCGCCCGCCTGCGCGCGGCCCTCGGCCCCACCGCCCTGCGCATCGACCACATCGGCTCCACGTCGGTGCCCGGCCTGGCGGCCAAGGACATCGTGGACATCCAGGTGACTGTGGCCCGGCTCGACGACCCCGATCTGGCCGAGAAGATGCGTTCCGCCGGTTTCGCGGAGCGCGGCGATGTGGGGTGGGACAGCTACGTGGGCATCGAGGACACGACGTCGCCCGAGCTGCGCAAGCGTTACTTCCGCGAGCAGGAAGGCGCGCGGCGGGCGCACGTCCACGTCCGCGAGCAGGGGCGGCTGAACCAGCGCTATGCCCTGCTGTTTCGCGATTACTTGCGCGCCTCCCCGGTCACACGCGAGGCGTACCAGCTGATTAAGGAGCGGCTGGCGGCGATCTTCCCCGAGAGCGTCGACGGCTATCTGTACATCAAGGACCCGCTGATGGACCTGATGTTCGCCGCCGCGGCGGTGTGGGCCGAGGCGACGGGGTGGGAGGGGTAGAGATCACGCCCCCAGCAGCTTAAACGCCACGCGCCGGCCGAGCCCCTGCTCCATCGCCAGGGCGAAGTAGAGGCGCGTCAAGCCGTCGAGCAGGTCGGCCTGCTCGGGGCCGCCGACGTAGACGGGTCGCAGGCCGAGGTCGGCGATCAGGCGGTGGACCCTCGCCTGGGCCGGCCCGGCATCTCCGCAGTAGAACAGGTCCACGACCACGCCATCGATCGACGGGCGGGCGAAGTTCTCCCAGCCGAGCGCGTTGAAGGCGCGGTAGAGGCTGGCCCCGGGCGCCGCCGCCCGCAGCGCCTCCAGGCTGTGCATCACCGGCCGGCCGATCTGGTTAGTGGCGTCGACGACGACCTTGTCCTCCAGCCGGGCGCCGAGCCGCGCCGTCGTCTCGGCCATGGCCCGACCCGGGATGGCGAAGACGACGACCTCGGCCGCGTCGACGGCCCCGGCGACGTCCGTGACCTGGACCACCCCCTCCATCTCCACCACGAGGGCGCGCGCCCCGGCGGCCCGGGGATCGCGCACCCCGAAGACAACCTCATGCCCGCCGGCCGCCCAGCCGCGCCCGAGCGTGCCCCCGATGTTGCCGGCACCGATCACGCCTACTCTCATCCTTCACCCTCCTGAATCCGCCCCCGACGCCTTTGGACCCATCGACCCAACGACGACGTGACACTTCCTTTACAGACTGCCCAAAGAAGTGTAGAGTGACGTGGGTCCGGGATCAAGCGCCTCGGCGCCGGACCCGGTGAGACTGCCAGACTGCTCAAGAACACTAACGCCATGACCATCGGACGTTTCCTCGGCGGCGTGGCCGCCCTCATCTGGTCGCCCTCTCGGGACGAGTATCTGCTGCTCCGGCGCGCCGCCCAGCGGGACTTCGCGGGCGGCCTTTGGGAGTGCGTCACCGGTCGCGTGGACCAGGGCGAGGGCTTCGAGGAGGCGCTGCACCGCGAGGTGCGGGAGGAGGTGGGCGTGTCGGTTCAGCTCGAGTTCTTCGTGGGCACGACCCACTTCTACCGCGGCGCCGCCCGGCCGGAGAACGAGCTGCTGGGCATCGTCTGCTGCTGCTCGCTGGCGGATCCGGACGCGATCCGGCTCACGGCCGAGCACGCCGAGTACCGGTGGGTCAACGGGTCGGCGGCGGACGCCTTTCTGGCCGAGGCCGGGGCCAGCGGCGCCTGGCTCCGCGGCGTCATCGCCCGGGCCGAGGCCATACGCGGCCTGATCACCCCGGACCTGCGGCAGTTTTACCGCCAGACCAGCCTGGAATTGGGGTGATGAAAGGGCGGAGGTTGAGCGCAATGAACCGCGTCCCAACGGTGGACGGATCGTGTTGAAACGCTTGTCCCGCGCCATTCAACGGGCCAGCAGCGGCCGGGTGACCCTCGTTGCCCTGGCCGTCTTCCTGGCGTTTACGGCGCTCGTCTTGCCGCGGCAGGCCGCGAGCGCCGACGCGGCCACCGGCGGCGCCGGCGCGCCGGACACGGCGTTCTTCTATTCGGCCGAGGATCTTTACGCCTTTGCCGAGGCGTATGGACCCGACGGGCGGGCGGCTTACGTGCGGGCCCGGTTCACCTTCGACGTGGCCTGGCCCGCGGTCTACACGTTCTTCCTGGCCACGGCCCTCAGCTGGCTCGGACGCCGGGCGTTCGCCCCGGTTGGCCCGTGGGGGCAGGTCAACCTGGTGCCCCTGCTGGCCGCCCTGTTCGACCTGCTGGAGAACGCGTCGACCTCGCTGGTAATGGCGCGCTATCCTGCATTGACGCCGGGGGTCGCCACCGTGGCGCCATTTTTCTCGTCGGTCAAGTGGCTGCTCGTTGCCGGCAGCTTCGCGCTGCTGCCGATCGTCGCCGGCCTCGCGCTCTGGCGCCGGTCCGGGCGACCAAAGGAGTCGAGATGAGTACCAGCGCTGCCCCAGAGGGCTTTCACACCGTGACGCCGTATCTCCTCGTCGCCGACGTGCCGGCATTGCTGGCGTTCGTCACCGCGGCGTTCGACGCGGAGGAGATCATGCGCGACACGCGCCCGGACGGCACGGTCGCCCATGCGCAGGTGCGCATCGGCGACTCCATGGTCATGATGGGCGCGGCCCAGGACGACTTTCCGCCCATGCCGGCCATGCTCTACCTTTACGTCGCCGACGTGGACGCCGGCCATGCCCAGGCCGTGGCGGCCGGCGGCGTCAGCATCTACGAGCCGCACGACGAGTCGTATGGCGATCGCGCGGCCGGCGTGCGCGACGCTCAGGGCAACCTGTGGTGGCTCGCCGCGCCTATCCGCCAGAGCTGACCGGCCGCGGCGCCTCTGGCCCACCCTTTCGCGTGACGGGCGGGGACCCGCGACCACCCGTCACAGGATGATGACCCGTGAACGCGTTGCCTGACGACCGCATTCTCCCCGCCACCCGGCTCGTCGCGGTGTTGGTGGTGCCTATCCTGGTCCTGGCGTTCCTCATCCTCTTCCTGGTCCCCGGGCAGACGGGCGCCCGTTTCGCCTGGGAGATCAAGCCGAGCATGACGGCGGCCTACATGGGGGCCGGCTATCTGGGCGGCGCCTGGCTGTTCGCCAACGCCATCTTTGGCCGCCGCTGGCACCGCGTGGCCGCCGGCTTCCCGGCGGTGACGGCGTTCACCTGGGCCATGCTGCTGGTTACCGTGTTGCACTGGGAGCGTTTCGATACCGGGCACTTCCCGTTCCGGCTCTGGCTCGTCCTCTACGTGGTCACGCCGTTCCTCGTGCCCTGGCTCTGGTGGCGCAACCGCCGCGCCGATCCGGGGACGCCGGAGCCGGCCGACCCGACGGTGCCGCGCGCCGCCCGGCTGGCCATGCGCCTGCTGGGCGGGCTGCTGTTGGTCGCCGGCGCGATCGCCCTTGTCTGGCCGGCGACGATCTCGGCCATCTGGCCGTGGACGTTGACCCCGCTGACGGCCCGCGTGCTGGGCGGCTGGTTCGGCCTGCAGGGCGTCGGCGGGCTGGCCATCGCAAGCGACAGCCGCTGGAGCGCCTGGTGGGTGGGGCTGGAGAGCATTGGCCTCTGGCAGATCCTGATCCTGGTCGGCGCCGTCATCTACCGGGCGGACTTCGCGGGCGGTTTGTTGAACTGGTACCTGCTCAGCGTGCTCGTCGTCGTCCTGGGCATGATCGCCCTGTACGCCCGCATGGAGAGCCGCCGGCGCGCGCGGGGGCCGCGCGACTCGGCGTTGCAGCCGGGCTAGGGGGGGCCTGTGTGGCAGAACCCGCTCAATCAGGCGCTGCGCTTCCTCCTGGAGATCGCGGCCCTCATCGCCGTCGGCGTGTGGGGCTGGTCTGCCGGCAGCGGCGCGGCGCGATATCTGCTGGCGCTGGGGTTGCCCGCCGTCGCGGCGACGCTGTGGGGCGTCTTCCGCGTGCCGGACGAGCCGCCGGCCATGTCCCCGGCGCCCGTGGCGGTGCCCGGCCTGGTCCGGCTGCTGTTGGAGCTGGCCCTGTTCGCCGTCGCGGTCTGGGGCCTCTTTGACGCCGGAGCGACCACGGCCGCCTGGCTCCTGGGCGGGATCGCGCTGGGCCACTACCTTATCTCGGCCGATCGCCTGCTCTGGCTCGTGCGCCACTAGCGGTTTGATGGCCCGCGATCGATGA
>JBFGLK010000249.1:0-5435 GCA_041576195.1 Promineifilaceae bacterium (SeqCode) | reverse complement strand
GTCGATCGCCGGGATGCCGGCAGTCAGGGCCAGCAGATAGCCGTCGGTTGCGGCCACCGCCTCGTCGCGCAGCAATGGGTCGCAACTGCCGGCCGTGCAGCTCCCGAGCAGGAGCGACAGGCTCTCGGCAAGGGAGCGGGCCGTCTCGGCCAGCAGCGAATCGGCCAGGCAAGCCGCCGACTCATACACGGCGGCCACCTCGGGCGAGGTGATGCGCACGGCGGCAAAGGCGGCCGGATAGTACTCGCCCGCCTCGCTCTGGGCCCGCAGGAAGAAGGTGTCGCCGGGTAGCGTGCCGGTCGTGGTCAAATTGACCACGGTGGCGAAGTCGGCGGCGGGAGTCAGAACGCCGGTGAGCAACGCCTCGGGTGAGGTGACGAGCGTCGGCGACACGGGCCGACTGCTGCTCCAACCCTGACGCAGCGTCATCGTGACCGGGAAGGTCGACGCCGCGTTGCCCACGTTGCGCAGGCCGACCGTGATGGTGACGGGCTCGCCGGGCGTAGCGAACTGCTCCCCGGGCACGGCGCTCATGAGGGGGAAGCCCGCGCCCGGCATCGTGAACTCGCCGCCGGCGCTGTCGCTGACCGCGGGAGCCCCCTGGTCGGTGGCAGTAACCGTAAACGGGTAGTTGGTGCCGGCAACCGGCAGCACCGGTGTCTCCGGCACGACGTAAAGCCCGAGCTCGGCCGCCTCGCCGGCGCTGAGGGTGACGGCCGTCGTCGGCGAGGCGCCGACCCCGCTCAGGACCGTCCAGCCGGCCGGAAGTCCCGTGACCGCGATGTCAAAGGTATGGGTCGCCGTGGAGTCGTTCAGTACGCGCACCACATAGGCGGCGCCCGTGACCTCCGGCCGGCCGTCCGCCACGTGGTTCAGGGTGAACGGCACGTCGGGAGACTCGTCCAGGATCTCACCCATCGGAATGGTGATGAGCGGGTCGGCGACCAGAGACACCTGGACCGCGTGGGCCGCGTCGAGCGTCACCGACACAAGGGCGGAAGCGTAGAGTCCGGGATAGGCCGGCGAACTCGCGGTAACGAGCATCGCGTGCGACCCGGCGCCCGCGCTGGGCGAGGCCGTGGCGGTGATCAGGCCGGACGGCGACACGCCGACCTCCCAGCCGGCCGGCGCCTCGACGACCAGCCCGAAGGCGCCCGGCAGGTTGGTGATCACCGTCGGGGTGACGACCAGCGTCTCGCCGGGCGCGACGGACGCCGCGGAAGCGGTCGCCTGGAGGCCGAAGAAGCCGGCCGGGCCGGCGAACGCGATCTGATCCGACCCGGGGCCGCTCTCCGTCACGCCGACGGACCCGGTGAAGCCGGTCACAGCCAGTGTTTCCAATGAGCCGAGGGGCATGCCGTCGGCCAGGAGGGTTCCTGACTGGATGTCGCCGAGCTGGATGCCGGCGGCGGTGGTCGTGAGGATGGCGCCGGTCTGGAAAGATGGGGCCGGGCCACCGGTCGCGCCGGCCAGGACGGCGCTGCCCGTGATCACGCCGGTGAACGGGTCGGCCGGCGTGCCATTGCCCTGGGCCACGCCGCCTAGGTAGACCGCGCCGGCGGCGATCGTGGCCGTGTAGGGCAGGCCGGCCGCCAGCGTGGCCGTGTAGGCCAGGTCGCGCCCGAAAGCCAGGCCATCCGTCGCCGCTGCATAGCCGCCGACGGAGCCCTGGGACTCGAGGGACCAGTCTAGACCGGACCCGCCGATGGTGAGGCTGGCCTCGTGCGCCAGAAGGGCGCCGCTGCCGAGGGAAGTGCCGGCCCGATAAAGCGTCGCATTGTCCGCGGCCAGCGTCGTCCCGGCCAGGCCATGGTACGCGGTCCCCTGCCAGGCGGTCTCGAGACCGCCGGCGAGACGGACGTGACCGGCGGCCACGTCGACGGACACGTTGGTGGCCGGCATGAGGGTGGGCGTTACCGTGCCGGTGGCGAACGGCTCGGGCGTCGGTTCCGGGGCGTCGCCGAAGTAGAACGCCGGCAGAGACGGATCGAGCCCGCCGCCGGCTATCCCGCCGGCGATCCCGCTGACGACAATGAGATAGCCGGCCCCCGCCCCGCCGGAACAGGCGGGCGGATTGGGGGACTGACTGCAGGCGCCGACGACGAGGCCAAGCGTCTCCTGGGCCAGGATGATGAGTTGGATCAGCGTGTCCTTGCCGGTCGTGGCCCCTATGAACTCTCCAAGCGCCTCATTCAACCGGGTCTCGGTAATGCCCAAGAGCAGGCCGACTGCCTGGATACTGAACGTGACGATGTAGGCGATCATGCCGCCCAGGAAGCCGGCGCTCGTGCTCTTGATGAACACCTCCACGGCGATCTTCACTGAGAAGACGCCCTTCTCCACGGCCGCGGCGGCGTTGTGCCCGCTCTGATCGCCGAAGCGGGCGTTGCCCTCCGCGTCGATGGCCAGGAAGCCGATGTCCGGGCCATACGCCATCGACACCATCTCTTCCGGCACGAGGACCGTCTGGCCCTCCACGGCCAGCGCGGCGACGAGCGCCTTCGTGTCGTCCGGGATGGCCAGGTCGGCCAGCTCGCCGACCGTCGCCGCCTGGATGACGCGCATCGGCGCCTCCTGTTCGAAGGCCGCCAGGAGGGTACCATAGCCGGAGCGCAGCTCGCCGGGCACCAGGTTGCGCATGATCTCGTACTCGATGCCCTTGTCGTTCATCGTGCGCACGAGGGTGGCGCCGGCGGCGGCCGACGTGGCCTGGCCTGGATAGGCGATGGCGCGCTCGTGGATGTTCAAGAGCTCAAACGTGGTCTGCATCGCCTCCGCGTCGATGCCGGTCTGGGTCAGAAGCAGCAGCTTGGGCCGATCGGGGTAGGACTTGACGAGCAGGCTCTCGGCGCCGATTGGTCGGGCCGCGTTCGTCGTGGCGTACTGGTAGTAGGCGCCCAGCCAGGCCATGGTGCTCTCCTGAGCCGTCAGGATGGCCGGCCAGGCGGCTTCCACGGTCGTCACGATCTCGTCGGCCTCGGGCTCTTCCTGAGCCAGGAGCGCGGTGAGCGCCGCCTCCGACGCGTCCAGGGCCGGGCCTTGCGCCAGGATGTTGCTTAGCTGGCGCGTCAGGGCGTCGCGAGGGATGCCGCTGTTGGCCACGACGTGTAGCTGGGCGATCTCATTCTGGCCGATCAGCGGCGACTCATCGCGTGCCGGCAGCTGCGCCTCGCCGCCGTTCAGGCGCAGGTCAGGCCCGATCAGGTCCTTGAGCGTCCGCTCGTAGCGCTCGGCCGCGCCGTCCGGAGCGATAAGATCGACCTGCAGCCACAGGCCCGTCACGTAGTGGGTGGCCAGAGGGAAGTTCGTGAGCAGATCCTGCAGGGGTTCGCCCAGGATGAGCGTCGAGCTATCGGCGATGCCGACGTAGGGGGTGTAGACGTGGTCGACGGCGGCGAAGACCAGACCGAGGGGAACGGTCGTTTCCACGGAGAAGCCGACGTTGACCGGCCTGCCGGCAGCCTGGACGCTGTTGAGGGTCGCCGTCAGCGGCACCGACCGTTGTAGGTTCAGCCCGCCCTGGGGAAAGCTGTAATACTTCTCGGCGGTAAGCTGTATCGCCACCTTGTGCCGCAGGGCATCGGGCACCTCGGCGATGCGGTCGGTGCCGTCGCCCGCCGGTGTCGCCAGGACATCGCCTGGGGCGGTCGTGGCGAACGACGGGTCGAGGTCGGTCCAGCCGCTGCCGGGCAGGTAGGCCTCCACCCACCAGTGGTCGCCCACTTCGGCCAGCAGGTCCGGGTCGTTGGCCGGATCGCTCACCTCGGTGCCTGCCGGCACGTCCCCTCGGAGGACCGCCGGTTCGGGAAACATCGAGACGGTCAGCATCTGGGCGTCGGCGACCCCGAGCGCGCCGTGACGATAGCGAGCCGGCGTGCCCGCGGCGCGCAGCAGGGCGATAAGCAGGCTGCTCTGGTCGAGGCTATTGCCGGCCGCGCTCCAGAGCGTGCCGCGCGTGCCGCGCAGCGATCCCTCGTAGGCCTCAAAGCCGAGGGACTGGACGAAAGCGAAGAGGTCGAGGGCGTCCCCGCCGAGCAGGCCGAGCTCGCGCAGGAGGGCCGGGTCGCGCGTGTCGGCGTCCTGGGTCCAGATCAGCCATTGGGCGAAGCTGTCGGGGTGGAGCGCGGCCGGGGGCGCCGCGGCGGCGACCGGCCGGCCCTGGCGCGAGCCATAGGCGGTCGCCCCGTCGTCGAGCGGCGTCAGGTCGGAGACGGATGCCGGCACCGTCAGCGTGAGGACGACGGAGGCATCGGACAGCGGCGGAATATCGCCGACGTTGACCAGCAAACGGGCCCCGTTGCGATCCGCGGGCGGGTCGGAGGCGATCAGCGTCGCGCCGTTGAGCAGCGTGTCGACGACGACGACGTCGCGCAGCGTGTTGGGGTCGTCGACGACGTCGAAGCCGCCCAGCGTGTCGAGCGCCTCGGTTATGGTGGCCCCGGGCGCGATGTCCGGCAGGGCACCGAGCGACTGGTTGTTGGACACGGTGAGGGTGAGGACCAGCGTGTTCGAGATGGCGGCGCCGGGCACGGCGGCCGATTGGGAGCGCGTGACCGACAGCGGCGCCTGGAGCGATTCGGGCACGGCGACGGCCTGGGCCGGGGGCATGGCGGCAGGGCCGAACGCCAGTGAAGCGGTATCGCCCGGGCGCGCCGGGGACGGCCCGGCTGCCTCGGCATCCAGCGGCATGGGCCAGGAGCTGAGCAGCAGGGAGATGACGACGAGGCACGAAATCAGGCGATGGGCGCGGAGCTTGAGCACGGGAGTCCTCCTGGGCCCGGGTCGACCGCGCGTGCCAGATGGACAGGTCAGCGGGGAAGCGTCTCAAGCACGACGAGACGCCCCGGCGTTGGCGTTGGATGCCAAGGGCGCGGCAATTCCGGACGGTTATGAGACAGTCTAGGCCGGGGGCGATCAGAAAACGATCAGGGCGGTGGCGTCAGGCCAGGCGGGCGCGGGCGTCGACGGCGAGGGCGCCCTGGCCGTCTGGCAACACGATGAGGGGATTGATTTCGATCTCGGCGATTTGTGGAAAGTCGGCGGCCAGCCGGCCGAGGCGGATGAGTGCGTCGATGACCGCCTCGCGATCGGAGGGAGGGTGGCCGCGCGTGCCGGCAAGGCGGCGGCCGGCTACCGTGCGTTGGAGCAGCGCTTCGGCGGCGCGACGACCGAGTGGCGCCAGGGCGAAGTCCACGTCCCCCTGGGTCTCGACCTCCACGCCCCCGGCGCCAAACATGATCAGGGGGCCGAACTGGGGATCCTGGAGGGCGCCCAGGATCACCTCCTGGCCGGGCGGTGCCATCGGCTGGACCAGAGCGCCGCGCGCCTCGGCCTCCGGGCGGGCTGCTGCCAGACGGGCCATGATGGCGTCATACGCCTCGGCGACGGCGGCTTCCGTCGCCAGGCGGAGGACGACGCCGCCGACGTCCGACTTG
>JBFGLK010000248.1:0-5449 GCA_041576195.1 Promineifilaceae bacterium (SeqCode) | reverse complement strand
TGCCCTTCTTCATCCCCATGCCCTTTGGCGGGCTGGGGACGCTCGGCGCGGCCATCTCGCTCCGCTCGCCGATGAAGAACCGGCGCGTCCTCTTTGACATCGGCATCGCCGGGCCGATCGCCGGCTTCCTGGTGGCCCTGCCGTTGCTCCTCGTCGGGCTGTGGATGTCGCCGGCGGTGCCGGCATTCACGCCGGGCATGACCCTGCGCAATGCCGGCAGCTCGCTGCTCATCGACGGCATGGTGGCCCTGTTCAGCCCCATCCCGGCGGGCCGCACCCTGGCCATGCACCCGATCTTCTTCGCGGCCTGGCTGGGCCTGCTCATCACGGGCATCAACCTATTGCCCGTCGGGCAGCTCGACGGCGGCCATGTCGCCTACGCCCTGTTCGGCCGCCGGGCACATATCCTGGCCCTCTTCGTCTTTGTGATCCTGCTCCTGGCCGGCGCGGTGTTGTCATTCAATTGGTACATCTGGGCCTTCTTTGTCCTCGTCGGCGGCCTCCGCCACCCACCGCCTCTCAACGACGTCAGCCCGCTCAACCCCACGCGGCAGCTCATCGGCTGGGCGACCGTGATCCTCTTTATCCTGGTCGTCGTGCCCGCGCCGTTCAGCGGACCGGGCTTCGGCTTCGGTCGGTAGCGCCGCCGGCGGATTCTCCTTTCGTAGGGCGGCTTACACAGCCCAACCCCAGTCTCTCCTACAATCAAGATGACCGTTCCGGACCCTTTCGGCGCCCGGACGGGCCGTGCTTTCATCGTCCCCACCAGAGTAGGAGAACAAGCTGATGACCACCCATCCGATTTCCCGGCGCCAATTCATCCGCCTGAGCCTGCTGAGCAGCAGCGCGGCCGTGCTGGCGGCCTGTGGCGCCCGGCCCGTGGAGGAGGCGGCCGCGCCGGCCGGCGCGGCATCGGCCGGCGAAGCGGTGGCGGCGGCCAACGCGGCCGCGACCGTGCTGGTCGGCGACGTCGTGGGGTTCACGCTGGCCAGCGACGAGTGGCCGGGCCGCTTTGGCTCCGTGACCTTCCGGCTGCAGCAGGGCACCTATCGGGGCGAGCCCATCTATTACATCCGCACGGATAGCTCCGACCTGGCCTTTGCCGAGCAAAACGGGCTCGTGCACGTGCCGCTGTTGGCGACGGCCGCCGGCCGAGGCATCGCCGGCTCGCTCTATACATTCGGCGGCGACCGGGTGCCGGTGTTGAGCAGCGCGCCGAGCGACGAGAACTACATCTCGCTGTTCCAGATCAAGGAGGTCAGCGGGGCGGACAGCGCCGCCGACTTGAGTTCGGCGGAGGCGATCGAGCAGGCGGCACGCGACGGCAACCTGACGATCGCCGAGCAGCCCGTCTACGTCAACTACCCGGTCGTCAAGTGGCCAGGCGGCGAACTGGCGGCCGACACCGCGCGGGACAGCTACCTGGGCACCGGCCAGCTGCTGGGGCCGGTGGACGTGGCCAACCGGCGCGTCACCTTCAAGCTGCACGAGTGCTACCCCGGCAGCCGCTACATCGTGACCGACACCTCCGCCGCCCCGATGGCCCCTATGATGAGCATCGCCGCCGCGCCCCCGTCGCAGGGGATGGTCGATGCCGGGGGCACTGACGAGATCTGGGTGTTTGCCAACGGCGTTGCCGGCAGCGGCGTCATGGGCTTTCAGCCGGCCATCTTCGACAACCGGGCGGGCGACGCTGCCTGGAGCCCGTTCTGGAACCACTTCACCCTGAAGTGGAAAGATGACGGGGCCGCGCGCGTGCTGAGCTCGTCGGCGGAAGCGCGCGAGGCGCTGGACAAGGGCGAGGTCGAGCTTTTCAACGGCACGCCCGACAGTCACCCCAACGGCTTTGTGGTAAACTGCCCGGTGCCGGTCCTGGCCGAGAATACCTTCCAGGCCTGATTCGATACCCGATCGGCCAGGGGCCTTGGAGACCACCTGCCGGCACCTCGCGGGGTGCCGGCAGCCGCCAGACCTCGCGCCCAGGCTGCGAGGTCCACGGAGAGAAGACCATGGCCGAGATGGGTCCCCCACCGCAGATTGAACCCCAGTCGCTCGACGACTACCTCGAGGTAATGTCCAAGGCCGTCATGCAGAGCGGCATCTCCTGGCGCGTGGTCGAGGCGAAGTGGCCGGGCATGCGCGAGGCGTTCCACGGCTTCGACATCGCCCGCGTGGCCAACATGAGCCCGATGGACATCGAGGCGCTGGCCGGCGACACCCGCGTCATCCGCAATCGGCGCAAGCTGGCGGCCATCGTCAGCAACGCGCGCCAGATCCTGGACCTCGACGCGGCCCACGACTCCTTCCGCGACTATCTGCGGGCGCCCGGCAGCTTTGCCGGCGTGCTGGAGGCGCTCCGGCGCGACTTCAAGTACCTCGGGCCTACCGGCGTCTACTACTTTCTCTACGTCGTCGGCGAAGAGGTGCCGCCGCACCACGAGTTTGAGGCCACCTACCGCCGGCGCTGACGGCCCGCACTCCGGCCGGCCCGGCGCGGCGCCCTGGGCCGTCTGGCCCATTGGTCGGGCGCTCTCTGGATGATACAATGAGCCGGGCGCGGCGGCCGTGCGAGCCGCCCCTCCCCAGGCCCGGCCATGATAGACCTCAGCATCGTCATCCCCGTCTTTAATGAAGCGCCGAACCTGGCCCCCCTGTTGGCCGAGATCGACGCCGCCCTGGCCAGGCAGGGCATGACCTACGAGGTGCTATTCGTCGACGATGGGAGCCAGGATGACACGGCCGCCACCCTGAGCGCGCTGCAGGCCGCCCATGCCCATGTGGTCGTCATTCGCTTCCGGCGCAACTTCGGCCAAACCGCGGCCTTCGCCGCCGGTTTCGACCACGCGCGTGGCGAGATGATCGTTACCATGGACGCCGACCGCCAGAATGACCCGGCGGACATCCCGGCGCTGCTGGCCCGCCTGGGTGACGATTGTGCCGTGGTCAACGGCTGGCGCCAGAACCGCCGCGATCCGTGGCTCTCCCGCCGCCTGCCATCCCGCCTGGCCAATCTGATCATCGCGCGGGCCTCTGGCGTCCGCCTGCGCGATCGCGGTTGCTCGCTGCGGGCCTTCCGCGCCCCGGTGGCCCGCGAGCTGCGCCTCTACGGTGAGATGCACCGCTTCATCCCGGAGCTCATTCACAGCGCCGGTCACCAGATGGCGGAGGTGCCGGTCAATCACCGCCCGCGCGTCGCCGGCCGTTCCAAATACGGCCTCTCGCGCACGTTCCGCGTGCTCCTGGATCTGGTGACCGTCCTCTTCCTGGGTCGTTACGGGGATCGCCCGATGCACCTGTTTGGCAGCCTGGGGATCGTCTCCGGGGGCATCGGCTTCCTGATCGGCCTCATCCTGAGCTGGAACAAGATCTGGGCCGGCCTGACCGGCGGCCTGGCCGCCTTCGAGGCCTACCGGCTTAGCGATCGGCCGGCCCTTCTGCTGGCCGTGCTCCTCATCATCATTGGCGTGCAGTTCCTGGTCATCGGCCTGTTGTCGGAGCTGCTGGTGCGCACGTACTACGAGACGCAGAACAAGCCCGTCTATCGGATTGAGACGATCCTGAGGGCCGAGCCGGTCCTGACGGAGCCGTGACCGGCGCGGCGGCCCGCCACGAAGGAGGAGACTGTGTTGTCGCTGTCGGGAGGGGGATCAGCCGGCGATGGCCGGCGCCAGCTCTTCGCGTAGTGCTACCACCTGATCGGCCAGCGTGCCGAGCACGCCGTTGATAAACCGGGGGGCGCTGTCCGAGCCGTAGGTCTTGGCCAGTTCGACCGCCTCGTTGATGGCTACTTTGATAGGGGTGCTGGCTCCGACGAGGAACTCAAAGATGGCGATGCGCAGGATGTTCCGATCGATGACCGCCATCTGCTCCAGCGGCCACTCCGGTGCGTAGCGCATGATCAGTTTGTCCATGTGCGGCTGATGTTGGAGCACGCCCATAACCAGCGCACTGGCAAAGTCGCTGCCCGCGCTGTCGATCGTTTCTTCCGCCAGGCGTCGCTGCAAGACCTCGCCGGGAAGATGATTGGCCAGATCCACCTCGTAGAGGGTCTCAAGCGCGATGCGCCGGGCACGACGTCTAGTCTTCATGGGCATTCGAAACGTGCAATCGCCATTCCAGCGGTCATTGTACCGGAATTCCCTCGCCGTGCCAGAATGGCGCCGGCGTGTGCGCTCGCGCCCGTCGCTCGGGCTGCCGGAGACCGGCCGCGTGCCGTCAGACGGTCTCGCCTTGTGCGTAGATCACGTCCTCGACGTGGACGTTGACCGCGTCTACCGACAGACCCACCATCGTGTCCATGGCCTCGGCTACGGCGGCCTGGATCTGGCGGCTGGTCTCCATGATGTCCACATGGGGTTGCATGAGAACGGCGATATCGAAGATCAGGTGATCGTCGTCGCCGACCTGCAAAGTGATCCCTTCGGCGCGCCCAGATCGGCGGAAGGGCCGGCCCTTCTCGGCCGGAGCGCTGCCCATCTTGTAGACACCTTCCACCTGCGAGGCGGCGAAGTAGGCGATCATGGTCAGCACCTCGGGAGCCACCTCAATGCGGCCCAACGGTTCGGTTTGTTCGTTGGTTTCTTTTTCCTTCTTTCTGGCTGCCATCAAGGACCTCACGAATAGTGCCCCAAGCCTTCTGTGAACAAACACTGCCGCCCATATACGGGCCGCCCAATCAGGGGCCGCCGACTGGTGGCACCACCCGCTCACAGAACCGGGGCGTCATTGCCCCTCACATGGCCAGGCCACCGTCGACACGGATGACTTCGCCGGTAATGTAGGCGGCCGCGTCCGAGGCGAGGAAGACCGCCAGATGCCCGATCTCGGCCACGTCGCCGAAGCGCCCCAGGGGAATGTGATCCAGCGCCTGCTGCCGTTGGTCATCGGTCAGCACATCGGTGAGCGCCGTGGGGAAGAAGCCTGGGGCGATGGCGTTGACCGTGATCTGGCGCGGGCCGACTTCTTTGGCCAGCGACTTGGTGAAGCCGTGGATGCCGGCCTTGGACGCGGCGTAGTTCGTCTGCCCACCCTGGCCGACGAGGCCGACCACCGAGCTGACGTTGATGATGCGGCCCCCTTGTTTGCGCCGGAGCATCGGACGCAGGGCCGCCTTGCAGCAGTTGTAGATGCTCTTGAGATTGGTCTGGATGACGGTATCCCAATCGTCCTCGGACATCATCATCAGGAGCGTGTCGCGGGTGGTGCCGGCATTGTTGACCAGGATGTCGATCTGCCCGAAGGCGTCCACGGTCTGCTTGACCAGCGCCTGGGCCGCCGCCAGATCCCCCACATCCGCCTGCGCGGCGACGGCCACGCCGCCCCCCGCTGTGATGGCCGCGACCACCTCGTCGGCGGCGGCGGCACTGCTGTGGTAGTTGACCACCACCCGCGCCCCGTGTGCGGCCAGCGCCTCGGCGACGGCCCGGCCGATGCCCCGCGAGGCCCCCGT
>JBFGLK010000247.1:0-5455 GCA_041576195.1 Promineifilaceae bacterium (SeqCode) | reverse complement strand
TGGCCCCGGAGGCCTTTGCCGACGCCCGCGCCTTTTATGGCTACACGCTGTGGCAACTGGTGGCCCTGGCCGGACTGCTTCTGGCCGCCGCGCTGGTGCTCTGGCTTGGCCGACGCCCGCGCCGCCTGGCCGGGGCGCCAGTCTGGTTCTGGGCGGCAGTACTGTTGATCGGGGCGGATCTCGGCCTGGCCAGCGGCGGCTTCCACGCCGCCGTCGACCCGGCGCTGCTGGCCCATCGCCCCGCCCTGCTCGACTACCTGAGCGCCCAACCGGGCGCCTGGCGCTTCACCACCTTCGATCCGCGGGGTGACAAGCCGCTGAACGCCAACGCGGCCTGGCCCTATGGCTTGCACGACGTACGAGGCTACGAGTCGGTGATCCCGCGGCAATACACCGACTATATGGGCGCCATCGAGCCTCAGGAGGAGCTCCCGTTCAACCGGGTCCAGCCGGTCCGGTCGCTCGCGGCGCTCGACTCGCCGCTGCTCGACCTGCTCGGCGTGCGCTATGTGATTACGCCGGAGCAGATCGACCTGCCGAAGTACGCCTTGGAGTGGGAGGGTGAGGGGCTGCGCGTCTACCGCAACCTGGCCGAGGTGCCCCGGGCCTACACACTGCCGGCATCGGCCACCCTGGTAACGCCGGACCCACTGGCAGCCATGCGTCAGGCCGACCCGCGCCGCTTCGTCCTGGTCGAGGCCCGGACCTGGGCGCGTGCCGGCATGACCCAGGCGGAGGCCGCGCCCACGGCGGGCACGTTGGTCCCGGCGACGCTGGTCGCCGCCGGCAACGTCGAGGTAGTCGCCCGGGCCGCCGTGGCCGAACGGGCCTGGCTGGTGCTCAACGACAGCCACGCGCCCGGTTGGGACGCCTACGTTAGCCCGGTCGGTCGCGACGGCAGCGCCGGGCCCGAAACTCGCGTCGCCGTCTGGCGCGTCAACCAGAACTTCCGCGGCGTCCGCCTGGAGCCAGGCGCCTGGCAGGTGCGATTCCGCTATAGCCCACTCAGCTTCAAGGTCGGCGGCCTGACCAGTTTCATGGGCGGTATCATCCTGCTTTTCGGGCTGGTCATCTGGGGCTGGCGCCAGTTCTTTCCCCGCGAGCGTGACCTGGGGCTGACGCGCACGCTGGCCAAGAACAGTCTGGCGCCGATGGTGCTCAACCTGTTCAACCGGGCCATCGACTTCGTCTTCGCCGCCTTCTATCTGCGCCTGCTGGGCCCGGGAGATGCCGGCGGCTACGCCACTGCCATCACCATCGCCAGCCTGTATGAAATCGTGGCCAACTGGGGCCTGAACACCCTGATCATCCGGGAGGTCTCCCAGGACCGGAGTCAGGCCAGCCGCTATCTCTTCAACACCAGCCTGCTGCGCGTGGGCACTGGCCTCGTCGCCGCTCTGCCCATCGGCGTCTACGTGGGCTATCGTGCCCTCAGCCCGACCCCGCTGGACGCGCCCACCCAGATCGCCATTGGCCTGCTCATGCTGGGCATGATCTTCTCCGGCATGGGCCAGGGGCTATCTGGCCTTTTCTACGCCTTCGAGGAGGCCGAAACGCCGGCGGCCATCGCCACCGTTACCACCATCCTGAGGGTCGGCTTCGGCGTGGCCGTTCTTCTGCTTGGCTGGGGCTTCGTCGGGCTGGCCGGCGTCTCCATCGTCGTCAACGTGCTCACCCTGGTCATCCTCGCCGGGCTGGCCCTGCGCCGTTTCCCGCTAACCGGCCCATGGCGCGTCGAGGCCGATCTGCAACGCCAGATGCTCAGCGCCAGCTACCCGCTGATGCTTAATCATCTGCTGGCCACCATCTACTTCTTTCTCGATGTGCCCCTGTTGCAGCAGTTCAAGGGTGACGAGGCCGTGGGTTGGTACGACAGCGCCTACAAGTACGTCAAGGCATTCAACATCATCCCCTCGTTCTTCACCATTGCCCTGTTCCCGGTGATCTCGCGCCAGGTACGCGAGTCGCCGCGCGAGGCCCGCTTCAGCTTCCGTCTGTCTGTCCGCCTGCTGGTGCTGGTGGCCGTGCCGCTGGCAGCGCTGACCACGTTGCTGGCCGACGTCCTGATCGGCATCCTCGGTGGCGGCGCCTTCCTGCCGGATGGGGCGATCGCCTTGCGCTTCTTGATCTGGTCTATCCCGTTCGGCTGGATCAACAGCGTCACCAACTACGTGCTCATCGCCCTGGGTCAGGAGCGGCGCCTGACCTGGGCCTTCATCGTCGGCGTTGCCTTCAACCTGATCACGAACCTGATCTTCATTCCGCTCTACAGCTACCAGGCGGCGGCCATCACGACAATCCTCTCAGAGATCATCCTGCTGGCGGCATTCGCCCTGATCTTGTCGCGAAGGATGCCCGACGTGCGCTGGGGGCAGATGCTCTGGAAACCGGTGGTGGCCGGCGCACTCATGGGCGGGGCGATCTGGCTGGGCAATTTGGCGGCCGTGTGGGTCGGTCTGGCGGCCGGGCTGTTCGTCTACCCTGTGGCCGTCTGGAGGCTGGGCGTCTTCAGCGGCCAGGAGCGCCGGGTGCTCGCCGAGCTGCTGCCGGCATCCGTCGCCGCCCGCCTGGGCCTGGCCCATCGCAACGAGCCCGCGCCCTGAGAGCGGGCGCACTCCTATGTTAAAAGATCGCGGGCCCGGGCTGAATCGATGGGAACGGCCAGCGTCAGCGACTATACTTGGCGCACACTGTCAACGCGCCCGCCGGGCGCGGCCGAAACCCCGCCGGTGGGCCATCACCACACTTGGGAGGCAATTCATGGCGAAACTGACGACGATTGAAGGCATCGGCGAGGCCTTCGCGCGGAAACTCGCGGATGCCGGCGTCGCCAACACCGAGGCCCTGCTCCAGCAGGGCGCCACATCCAAAGGGCGCAAAGCGCTCGCCCAGGCCACGGGCATCGGCGAAGCGCTTATCCTCAAGTGGATCAATCGGGCCGACCTCTTCCGGGTCAAGGGCATCGGCGAGGAATACGCCGACCTGCTCGAGGCCAGCGGCGTGGACACCGTTCCAGACCTGGCCCGGCGCAACGCGGCTAATCTGGCCGAAACATTGACCAGCACCAACGCGACCCGCAAGCTGGTGCGCCGTCCACCTGCCCCGTCGCAGGTTGAAGACTGGATTCGGCAGGCCAAGGCACTGCCGCGAGTCGTCGAGTATTAGTCGAGCAGGCTACCAGTTGGCTGGTTTGCTTATTGGTTTGTCTGCAGGTTCGTTGGCGAGTCCGCGAGCCAGCCAACCAGCCAACTAGCCGACGGTCCGATCAACCAGCCAACCAACTAACCACCTATCCGGCAATCCCCATGCACATTCTGGTCACCAATGACGACGGCGTCACCGCTCCCGGACTCTTCGCTCTGGTTCAAGCCATGCGCACGCTGGGCGACGTAAGCATCGTGGCTCCCGATCGCAACTGGTCAGGCGGCGGGCACGTCAAGACGCTCGACCGCCCGCTCCGCGCGAGGGAAGTCCTGCTCCCGGACGGCACCACGGCGCTCGCCAGCGACGGCGCGCCCTCCGACTGCGTGGCCCTGGCCCTCATGGGCGTCATCGCCACGCCGGTCGACGTCGTCGTTTCCGGCATCAACCCCCACGCCAACCTGGGCTACGACGTCACCTACTCCGGCACAGTCACCGCGGCCATGGAAGCGGTCATCGCCGGCGTGCCGGGCATTGCCGTGTCGCTCGACAGCCGCGGCGAGACCGGCCCACTTGACTACGGCCCGGCGGCCGAGATCGCCCGGCGGGTCGTGCGGACGGCCCTGGAGCGGGGCGTGCCGCCCGGGGTCCTGCTCAACGTCAACGTCCCGGAGCGACCGTTGGAGGCGATTCAGGGCATCCAGTTGACGCGCCAGGGGCTGCGCATCTACCGGGACCAGCTGGACCGGCGCCGCGACCCGCGCGGGCGCCCATACTATTGGATCAGTGGGGAGACGCCCACCGGCGTGCCGGAGCAGGGCACGGACATCGGCGCGCTGGCCACCGGCGCCGTCTCCGTCACGCCGCTCCAACTCGACCTGACGGCTTACCACCACATGTTGGGCCTGTTGGAATGGGGGCTTGAGAATGAGGACGAGCAGCTCGCCGAGCGGGCGCGCAACAACGGTTTGCCACGGGACGAGGGGAGCTAAGCGGGCTCAGGCGTCGGCCGCGCCGAGGGCCAGCGCGTCGATGAGGAGCTGGGCGGTCGCCAGGTCAGGTGCCCGCAGCACCACCGTCTCCAATCCATCGTGGATGAAGCAGATCACGTCCGCAGCAGACCAGCACGCCAGCCCGTCAACGGACACCGGCGTGGCGCCCGTGAGCCTGCCGGCATAGAGGAAGTAGGTGCCGGAAAACGTCACGGCGTCACCCGGCGTGTCCCACCGCGCCCGCAGCACCATCGCCGCCGCCCCGTCGCTCTCCCGCCAGTAAACAGCGTAGCGATCACCGCCCCAGCCGGCGGCCGCCTCCTCAGCCCGACCCCGATCCACCTGCTGGGCCAGGTACTCGCGCAGATAGAACTCGCCCAGAATGTCCTCGTCCAGCTGACGCCAACCGGTCCCTAGTGTGCTCGTGAGCGGCGGTAGGGTGACGATCTGGGGCCAATCCTGGGCGCGATAGCGCTCCGGGTGCAGGATCTGCTCCGTCGAGCGCGGCGGATTGCGCCAGGCGGCGTCAATCGCCGGGTAGCCGCCCTCGCGATACAGTTCCAGTACAAACGCGAAGCCGGCCTCGTAGGGAAAGGCGAGGCTCTGCTCCACGATAGCGGGCAGGGGCACCGTCTCTGCGGTAGCGGACTCGCGCAGATACCGCTCCACCGCGGCCCGCTCGGTCGCCGTGAAGTAGTCGCCCTCCAGGTAGAGCAACTGCACGAGCGTGGCGTCCCCCTCCGCCAACGCCCGCAGCGCGATTTGCGCCTCGGAGTCCAATGACTCGTCCTCGACCTGCTCCAGCACGTAATGTTGGTCCTGTAGGGCATGGACGAACTCGTGCGCGTGGATCCACTGCTCACTGGGGTCGAGGACGTCGTCGTCGCTGATGACCACGAACTCGCCGGTCTCAGTGTCGTAGAAGCCGGCGATCTGCTCGCCATAGGCCTGGGTGAAGATTGCGCGCAGGTCTGTATCTGGCGACAGGAAGTCGAAAACGCTGAGCACCCGGGCGTCGTCGCGCGCCTTCTCGGGCGTGTACTCCGCCAGGTTCTCCTCGATCCGCGCCCGCAGCTCGACGCCGCTAAGCAGCGTCGGCGTGATGGGCGCGAGCGGCGTCAACCCACGCAGCATGACGACGTTTGCTTCGACCCGGGCGCGAATGCCGGCAATCGCCGCGGCACCGCTCTCCACCACCGTGAGCGTGATCGTCACCGGTTGGCTGGCCACGCCGCGGGCGTTGATCGCCATGGCGGACAGCACGAACTCGCCGGGGCCCGGTGGCTGCCAGTTTGTCTGCCCGGTCACCAGCGGCTCGTCGG
>JBFGLK010000246.1:0-5466 GCA_041576195.1 Promineifilaceae bacterium (SeqCode) | reverse complement strand
CGTAGAGCAGACCGATCGCGGCGGTCCCCACCTGGAGTATGCGCATGATCGCCGCCACCGCGCCGGGCAAAGGACGCGCGACCGCCGCGATGGCCGGATCGAGGCCCGGCAGGCTCAGGAGGGCCAGCTCAAACGGCACGAGCGGGCGCAGCAAGAGGAAGGCGATCACCAGCCCGAGGCCGATCAACAGCGGCGTGTGGACCCAGGACCAGCGGAGCACGACCGCAACCGCCAGGACCACGAAGACCGCGCCAAGAAGGCCCGCCACCACGGCGTGAGCGATCTCGCGCTGAAAGACAAAGGCGTAGAGCGCCTGGACGAAGAAGAGCTGGGAAAACCCAAGGACGATCACGAACAGGATGGTCAGGTGGCTGCTCGGCTCGGCGTAGCGGAACTGGCGGTAGCGGAGCGGGCGCCGGCAGGAGGGGCAGCGCCCGTCCGTCGCCTGGATCTCGGCCGCGCAGTAGGCGCAGAGGGGCGACTCGCGGCTCCAGACGTCGTCCCATGTCGACTCGGCGGCCGTGCCCAGCGGCGGCGGCGTCACCTCGATCGGGCGCTCCTTGTAGCGCCACTCGCGGACGCTGCGCTCGGGATAGAGCATGGCCGCCGCCGGCGAGACCGGGTCGATCTCTTTGCGGACGACGACCTCGTGATAGCCCGCCTCGTCCGCCGGGGGCGAGACCGCCGGCTGGGACGGCTCATCCGGCGCCAGGCCGCGGTTCACGCGGAGGAGGGCCTGCCGCGCGCCCTCGTGCCCCGGGTCCAGGGCGAGCACGTTTTCCAGGCAACGTTTCTGCTCCGCCCGGTCGGTGGAGACGGCCGCCAGCCACCACCAGGCCAACGCGTTGTGCTCGTCCTCGAGCACCGCTCGCGAGAGCCAGTCGTGGGCGAGCGCCTGCTCGCCTTCTCGCCAGGCTTTGATGCCGGCATCCAGCCAGCGCTGTCCCGGTGTGTCGTCGCTCATGCCGCCATGCTCCAGCGGACTCAGGCGTCCAGGCTGTAACGCTGGACCGCCTCGTCCAGAATGCCGTTCACCAGCTCCTCGTAGGTCCAGCCGTCCGCCGCTGCTTCCAGGCACAGGTCGGAATAGCCGGGGTTGAGGCCGGGCAACGGATTGATCTCCAGGATGTAGGGCCTATCGTTGTCGTTCTTGTCCAGCCGGAAGTCGACGCGGGCGACGTCGAGGCAGCCAGTGACGCGGAAGGTCGCCGCGGTGAGATAGCGCAACAGCTCGACCTCGGTCTCGGACAGGGGCGCCGGGCACAGGAAGTGGAACTCGTCGACCAGATCCACCTTGATCTTGCTCGTATAGACGCCCTTCTCCTCCGGGTAGGCCTCCATGTTCACCTCGAGTGGCGGGAAGAAGTGTAGCCCGCGACGCACGCGGGGGGCGTCCTCGTTCTCGGGCACCCGCCAGGCCACGGGCGCTACCAGGTTGCCGAGCACGCCCAGGGTGACCTCGCGGCCCTCGATGAAGCGCTCGACCAGCACCGGTTGGTGGTAGCGCTCGAAGATGCGCGTCATCTGCTGGCGCAGCTCCTCTTCGGAGTGGACGATTGACTCGGTGCTGACCCCCATGCCGGTGCCCTCGCGGCTGGGCTTGACGAACATGGGGAAGCGCATGTCCGGGTTGAGCGCCTCGTTGAGGCGCTCGAACACCTGAAAGGGGGGGGTGGGCAGGTCGTGAAAGGTCAGGACCCGTTTGGTCATCGGCTTGTCGAGGGTGAGGCCCAGGGTGAGCACCTGGGAGCCGGTGTAGGGGATGCGCATCATCTCCAGGAGTGCCGGCACCTGCGCCTCCCGCCCGTCGCCGAAATGGCCCTCGCAGATGTTAAAACAGATGTCGGGCCGGAACGGGGGAAGCCGGTCCAGGAGTGTCCGGTCGCCTTCGAAAAACTCGACGTGGTGCCCACCGGACTCGAGGGCGGCCTGGATCGCCTCGATCGTGTGCTCCGAATCGAGATCGTCCCATTGGTCAGGGGACATACCGGCCCAGGTGGGCGCGTTCTTCTTCAGATTGGCCAGCAGCGCGACTCTCATCAGGGTTCCTTTGCAACTGTGGGGCGATTCGCTGAATCGCCGGGTTCACTGTGGGGCGATTCGCTGAATCGCCGGGATGGAACGCGATTTTGGCAAATCGCGCCACGCTCGGCAAATCGCGCCACGCCGGCTCATGGCCGGCGAAAAGTGTGTTGGCGAACGATCGTTTGCTCGGGCAGCAGCTGCACGAAGGCGAAGCCCGGCGGGTGGTCCGGGTCGAAGCTGGTCGTCACGTCATTCGGCCAGGCGCCGAATTGGGCGAAGGTGCTGGCCACGCTCACGTAGAGCACGTTGTCGCGGACCATTTGCATGGGCTGGTGGATATGCCCGAAGAAGACGGCCCGCAGCCGGCGGGAACCGGCGGCAAAGGCCCGATGGACGTCCTCCCAGTTGATCACCCGCATGTAGGCGTCCATCCACACCGAGTTCATGGGCAGGACCGGAAAGTGGAGGAACACGACGAGAGGTGGACCGGGCTCGGTCGCCGCCTGGCGCAGGTAGGCGATCTGCGCTGCCGGCATCAGCCCGTGCGGATCCAGCTCATCGGGCGCGCGGGCGTCGAGCACCACGAAGTCGTACCCGGATACCACGAAGCGATAGAAAAGCCGGTCCGGGTCGTCGCCCAGGGCGCGGTGAGGTCCCATGGGCAGGAAGCGCCGGATGTCGCGCGCCGTATCGTGGTTGCCCGTGGCAAAGTAGATAGGCACCTGCAGCGCCGAGAAGGCCTCGGCCGCCAGCTGATAGGCTGCCGGGGCCGGCTCGGTCACGACGTCGCCGGTGTGAATGACGAAGGCCGGGGTCGCAGGCAGGTTGTTGATGATCTCCACGACGCGCTGGGCGCAGGGCAACGACGCGAAGCCGTGCCGGCAGTAGTCGCGGCTCGGGCCGATGTGGGTGTCGCTAATGTGGACGAAACTGATCGTTTCGGTCGGCCGGTGCAGGTCGTCAGGCTTCATGCGCAGGTGCGGCGCGGCGGCGCTTCAGGGATGGATGACAGGGCGCCCGAGCCCGGGCAAGCGATCTTCTGCCCCATGGCGATCCGGTCGGAGTGCCGGCCGATGCGCGGGTCACACCGTGCCGGCGGGCCGGTTCCTCCGGTCCGTCACTCCATTGTAGAAAAGGTGGCGCCAGAATTCCAGCGCGTCGCGCGCCCTGGGGGCCGCGTCGCCCGCCGGATGATGGCCCATTGGTCCCGGCGGTGGGCCGGGCGTGGCGGGCGCGGTATAACAGGGACCGGCAACCCAGTGCGCCGGGCCGTCGCTCAATGGCGTCTCGGCGACCCATTCCAGGCAGGTGCTCATGCCCTTCATGCTCATCACCAACGGCCAGCTCATCGACGGCCGCGGCGGGCCGCCGCTGCCGGACGGCATGGTGCTTATTCGCGACAACCAGATTCGGGCGGTTGGCCGGCGCGACGACGTGGCCCGCCACATTCCGCGCGAGCCGATCACGACCATCGACGCCGGGGGCGGCGCCATCTTACCGGGCCTCATCGACACGCACGTCCACCTGACCCTGGAGGGCTTCAACATCCAGGAGCGGCTCACCGAGCCGTACTCCCTGCAGTTCTACAAGGCCGTGGACCGCATGCGGCGCACGCTCGATGCCGGCATCACCAGCGTGCGCGACGCCGGCGGGACCGATCTGGGCACGAAGATGGCCGTGGAGCGAGGGATCGTGCCCGGCCCGCGCATGCAGATCAGCGTCACCGCGCTGACGACGACGGGGGGCCACGGCGACTTCTGGATGCCGTCCGGCCTGGACATGGCCCTGTTCGACGGGCCGAACGTGCCCCACGGCCGCTGCGACGGGGTGGAGGAGGTACGGCGCAAGGTGCGCGAGGTGCTGCGCGCCGGGGCGGAGGTCATCAAGGTCTGCGCCACCGGCGGCGTGCTCAGCCCGACGGACGATCCGTCGTTCACCCAGTTCTCGATCGAGGAGCTGGCCGTCATGGTCCAGGAAGGGGCCTTTCGTAAAGGGGTGCGGGTGATGGCGCACGCCCAGGGCACCGAAGGCATCCGCAACGCCGTCCTGGCAGGCATTCACTCGATCGAGCACGGCATCTACCTGGACGACGAGGTGATCGCCCTGATGAAAGAGCGGGGCACCTTCCTGGTGCCGACGCTGCTGGCGCCGCTGGCGGTGCTCGAGGCGGCGGAGACGGGCGGGATGCCGCCGTGGGGCGTGCGCAAGGCGCGTGAGGCGATCGAGGCGCACAGCGCCAGCATCGCCGCCGCGCACAAGGCCGGCGTGCGCATCGCCATGGGCACCGATGCCGGCGTCATGCGCCATGGCACCAACCTGCGCGAGCTGGGCCTGATGGTGGGCATCGGCATGACGCCGATGGAGGCGATCGTGGCCACGACGAGCGTGGCGGCCGCCTGTCTGGGCTGGGAGGATGCGGTGGGCACGCTCGAGATCGGCAAGCTGGCCGACGTCGTGGTCACGCGGACCGACCCGCTGGCCGACATCCGCTCTCTGGAAGACCCGGACAACATCGCCGTGGTCGTCAAGGACGGCGCGGTGGTGAAGGGGCACGCCCCGTCGCCGCGCTGACCGGGCACGTCGAGACAAGGAGATCTCATGACGCACGTGGCCATTGTCTCCGACTCCCATGATCAGATTCCGAACCTGCAGCAGGCGCTGGCCCAGATTCGCGAAAGCGATGCCGGCATGCTGCTACACCTGGGCGATCTGTGCGCGCCCTTCATGATCCGCCACCTGGCCGAGGGCTTCCCCGGCCCCATCCACATCATCCTCGGCAACAACGACGGCGACGGCCGGCTGCTCCAGACCGTGGCGGCCGGGTTCCCCCATGTCACCCTGCACGGCATCTACGCCGAGGTCGACTTCGCCGGCCGCCAGTTCGCCCTGATTCACTACCCGGAGCCGGCGCGGCGCATCGCCCAGGCGAGGGTCTTCGACGTCGTGGGCTACGGCCACAATCACCTGCAAAACTGCGAGCAGATCGGCCCGACCTATCTGATCAACCCCGGCGAGCTACTCGGCATCAACACCGCCCCGAGCTGGGGCCTGTACGACGCGGCCGCGCACACCTTCAAGTTCCGGCCGCTCCACAGCTAGGACGGCCGG
The DNA here is from genome assembly GCA_041576195.1 of Promineifilaceae bacterium (SeqCode). Classification (GTDB taxonomy): domain Bacteria; phylum Chloroflexota; class Anaerolineae; order Promineifilales; family Promineifilaceae; genus JAGVTM01. Next base: position 333 of record JBFGLK010000246.1, on the reverse strand, counting down.
CGAGCGCCCCGAGGACCTGACGCGCGATGCCCCTGCTTCCGGGCGAGCTGCTCAACCGACGCTACCGCATTGTCAGCCTGCTGGCCGAGGGCCCGCACGGCGCCGTCTATCGCGCCTGGGACGTGAAGGAGCGGCGCGACGTCGCCGTCAAGGAGCTGCTTGACGCCTCCGTCAAGACGCAGCAACTGTTCCGCGCCGAGGCGCGCCGTCTCAACGGATTACGCCACCCACAGATCCCGGCGATCCGCGACCATTTCGCCCTCGACGATGTCGGCCAATACCTGGTCAGCGACTACGTCGACGGCGTCAGTCTGCGCGACCTGCTCGCGCAGT
>JBFGLK010000245.1:0-5477 GCA_041576195.1 Promineifilaceae bacterium (SeqCode) | reverse complement strand
GATCCTCGAACATCGGCAATGGGGCCTGATCGAAGCCTGTCGAAACGATGGAGTTCCGGCCGCCGAAGACGTAGTCGTCGTTGAACCAGATGGCGCTCCACGCCTCGATGGCGGTCTTCACCTCGGGGGAGTTGAAGGGCAGATCGCCGGTGGTCCAGGCATCGTAGTTCTCCAGGGACGTGGTCCGCAGCATCATCTCCTCGGTCCAGTCCGTGGCCGGCCAGCCGGTGGCCACGCCGGAGCCGATGCCGACGCACCAGGGCGCGTCGCCGTCGGCCACGATCGTGTCCATCAGAGCCTCCATCTCGTCCCAGGTCGTGGGAACGGCGTAGCCCGCGGCCTCAAAGGACTTAATCGGATACCAGACCAGGCTCTTGCCGTTGTAGCGGTGCCAGACGCCGCCCATGGCGTCGCCGACCGTGGCCATGTCCAGCCAGCTCTGGTTGTATTGCTGTTGCAGCCAGTCCATCGAGATGTAGCTGCTTGGATCCACGGTCTGGCCCTGGCGCACGAAGCCGGCCATGAGGCCCGGCTGCGGGAAGTCGGCGATGTCCGGGGCGTCGCCCGCGTCCACGCGCACGGAGATCGAGGCCTCGAACTCCTTGGTGCCCAGGTAGACGACGTCGATGCCAGTGGCGTCCTCGAACGGCTTCATCGAGGCGTCGAAGCGGACCACGTCTTCGCCGGCGAACGGGCCGTCCACCGTGACCGTGGTGCCGCTGAACTCACCCTTGAGGGCGCGCTCCAGGTAGCCGCCGGGGATGACCGGGAAGTCGACTTCGGCCATCTCTTCCATCGGCTCTTCCATCGGCTCTTCCATCGGTTCTTCGGCGGCCGGCTCGGCGGCCGGCTGCTCCGCCGCCGGCTCTTCGCCACCGCCGCCACAGGCGACGAGGACGAACGAGAGGGCCAGAAGCAGCCCGACGATGAGCCATAGTCTCTTGCGTTGCATCTCTTAATCTCCTTAACTTGAACTGACAATCAAAGAATGGGAAGCGGTGTGGTGGCATTCATTTCTAAGGATAGCATCACCTCCTTGGAACAAAAGTTCGGCGTGAATCAACCGGACGAACCGGGCGGCGCGGTGGTGGCCCGCGACACCAGCTCGGTCGGCAGGACGAGATTGACGGGTTGTGGCGGGGCGGCGCGCAGCGTGTCGAGCAGGAGCGTCACCCCTTCGACGCCGGACCGGAACAGGGGCTGGCGGATGGTGGTCAGCTTCAGGTGGGCGGCGATCTCGATGTCGTCGAAACCGACGATGGAGAGGTCTGCCGGCACGCGCAGGCCGGCAGCCGCCGCCGCCTCGGCGACGCCAATCGCCATCGTGTCGCTGGCCGCGAAGATGGCTGTGGGCGGCTCCGGCAGCGCCAGCAGCGCCAGGGCCATGCGCCTCGCCTCGCGCCGTCCATAGTGGCCCTGCTGCACGTGCGCCGGTTCTTCTGGCAGGCCCGCCTCTCGCAGCGCCCGGCGATAGCCGCGCAGGCGGAGCTGCCCGGCCGAGAAATCGAAAGGGTTTTCCCCCAGGTCGCCCACGAAGCCGATGCGCCGATGGCCCAGCGCGATCAGGTGACAGGTCGCCTGGTGACCGCCGGCCACGTCGTCGATAGTGACACAGTTCAGGTCCGGGTGATAGGTGTCCACCAGCACAGTGGGCACGCCCGACTCGAGGAAACGAGCCACGTCGGCGTCGGTCGGCGTCAGGGTCATAACCAGCAAGCCGTCGACGCGCTCGCGGCGCGGCACTTCGCGAAAACAGCGATCGCGCCGCTCCACGGATTCGACGTTGTACAGAACGAGATCGTAGGCCGTGTTGCCCAATGTCTGCTCCACCCCGCGCAGTCGCTCGACGAAGGAGGGCCGGGTGAAGAACGGCACGATGACGCCGATGTTCATCGTCTTGCCGAGCGAGAGTTGCCGGGCCAGGGGGTTCGGGGCGTAGTTCAACTCTTTGATCGCCGTTAGCACCCGCTGACGGGTCGGGCCGCTCACGGCCGGACTATCGTTTAGCACTCTAGAGACTGTACCTACACCTACACCCGCGCGGCGAGCGACGTCTCGAATCGTGACGGAAGACATCAGAGGTTCGGCCTGCGGCAGACCAGACTGGATGAATAATGGTAAACTGACATGGAGTGGGGCAGGATGGAACCGGTTCCACGCGGTCTTACTATACTGGGCGGCCGCGCCAAAGTCAAGCGGTTGGGCGGGACGGCGAGGAAGCTAGACCCAGGTCGGCTCGCGGTAGATGCCGAACACTTCGCGGCAGACGTCGGTGATCTCGCTCAGGGTGGCGTAGGCGCGGACGGCGTCCAGCAGGAAGGGCATCAGGTTTTTTGTGCCGGCAGCGGCCTGCCGCAGCGCCTCGAGCGTCTGGCCGACGCGCTCGTTGTCCCGCTCCAATCGCAGTCGATTCAGGCGGGCGACCTGGCGGTCGTGGCCGCCCGGATCCATCGCCAGGATGGGGATCCGCATCTGCTCCTCGTCGTCCACATAGTCGTTCACCCCGACGATAGTACGGGCGTCTGCGTCGATCTCGCGTTGATATTGATAGGCGGCGTCCGCAATCTCGCTTTGAAAGAAGCCGGTTTCAATAGCCGGCAGCACGCCGCCGAGGGCTTCGACCTGCTCCCAGTAGGCGTAGACCTGGCGCTCGATCTTGTTCGTCTCGTGCTCCACGAAATACGAGCCGGCGAGCGGATCAATCGTGTTGGCCACGCCGCTCTCCTCGGCCAGGATCTGCTGTGTGCGCAGGGCGATGGTCACTGCCTCCTCGCTGGGCAGGGCGAGCGCCTCGTCCATGCTGTTGGTGTGCAGACTCTGCGTGCCCCCGAGGACGGCCGCCAATGCCTGGATGGCCACGCGGACGATGTTGTTCTCCGGCTGCTGGGCGGTCAGCGAGACGCCCGCCGTCTGTGTGTGGAAGCGGCATAGCCAGGAGCGAGGATCGCGCGCCCCAAACGTGTCGCGCATCTCCCGGGCCCAGATGCGCCGGGCGGCCCGGAATTTGGCGATCTCCTCGAAGAAGTCGTTGTGGCAGTTGAAGAAGAAGCTGAGCCGGGGGGCGAAGGCGTCCAGGGCCAGCCCGCGGTCGAGGGCCCAGCGGACGTACTCCACCCCATTGCCCAGGGTGAAGGCGAGCTCTTGAGCCGCCGTCGAGCCGGCCTCGCGGATGTGATAACCGCTGATGGAGATAGTGTTCCATAGCGGCAGACGTTCGGTGCCAAACTCGATGGTGTCGACCACCAGGCGCATCGACGGCTCCGGCGGGAAGATGTACTCCTTCTGGGCCACATACTCCTTGAGGATGTCGTTCTGCAGGGTGCCTCGCAGCTGCTCCATGGGCACGCCCTGCTTCTCGGCGGCGGCGATGTACATAGCCCAGATCATGGCGGCCGGGCTGTTAATGGTCATGCTTGTGCTGACCTGGTCCAGCGGGATGCCGTCGAGGAGAATCTCCATGTCGGCCAGGCTACTGATGGCCACGCCGCATTTACCGAACTCGCCGAGCGCCTCTGGCGCGTCGGTGTCATAACCCATGAGCGTGGGCAGGTCAAAGGCGATGGACAGGCCCATGTTCCCCTGATCGAGCAGGTATTTGAAGCGGGCGTTCGTCTCCTCCGCGGTCCCGAAGCCGGCGAACATGCGCATGGTCCACAGGCGCCCGCGGTGCATCGTGGCGTGCACGCCACGCGTGAAGGGGAAGTCGCCGGGGAAGCCGATGTCGCGCTCGTAGTCGGTGCCGGCAACGTCCAGCGGCGTGTAGAGCCGCCCGATCGGCTCGCTGGAGGTCGTCAAGAACGTCTCGCGGCGCTCCTGCCGCCGGGCCAACGTCTCGCCCAGGGTCGTCTCCCGCCATCGCTTTTCGGCCGCCCGCAAGCTGGCCAGCTTGTCCACGTCGTACATCGCGCGCTCCTGCTCCTATGGGACTGGGTGGGTCGGTTGAGGGATTATACCATTGCGGATTGCGGAATGCGGAGCGCGGCGTGAGGAAGAGCCGCCTCGATGCTCTGCGGGTCTCGCCGAGGGATGCCTTTCAGCGCTTGTGGACCCAGTAACCGAACGACGGCTCGCGCCGGGCAGATCGACCATGGACTGCGGCTTACCAGACTGCGTAGTTTGCGAAGGGGTGGTCGGTCCGTTAGAATGCCCGGCTTATGGTGATCGAGGCAGACATTGCCTGAGCAGCCGGATACGGAGCAGGAGATCGTCATCGGGCGGTCGCCCACCGGGGCTGGCACGGCAGCGGGTCCGGAGGGGCCGCCGGCCGAAGGCGGCACCGGCGTAATGCGCGCTGCCGGCATCCTGGCGGTGGGCAATGTCGCCAGCCGCGCGCTCGGCCTCGTGCGGGAGATGGTCAAGGCCAATCTCTTCGGCGCCTCGGGTCTGCTCAGCGCCTACGAGACCGCGGTCCTCGTCCCCAACAGTCTCTTCGAGCTGATCATCGGGGGGATGGTCAACTCGGCGCTGGTACCCGTCTTCAGCGACTATGCCGGCAAGGCGCGGCGGGAGGAGCTCTGGGGGCTCGTGAGCAGTTTCTTGAGCCTGGCGACCGTCGTCCTGCTGGCCCTGGTCGCCCTGGTCGAGGTCTTCACGCCCGAGGTCGCCTGGCTCGTAGGCGCCGTCAACTTCACCGACGTGACCCTGACCGACATCAGCATCCGGCTCATGCGGCTGGCGGCGCCGGCGGTGCTCTTCCTCGGCCTCTCCAGCGTGCTGACCGGCGTGCTGTTCGCCCTGCGGCGCTTTTCGCTGCCGGCACTGACCGGCGCCATCCTGAACGGGACCGTCGTGGCCGCGGCGCTCCTGCGGCCCGAGGAGATCGACAGCCTCGTCTGGGGCTTGCTCATCGGCTCGGTCTTGCAGATCGCCCTCCAGCTGCCGGCCTTGCGCGGCGCGGCCATCCGCCCGCGGGCACGGTGGCGGCACCCGGCCATCCGGCGCATCCTCTGGCTCTACCTGCCGATCGTCGCCAGCATCGCCATCAACCAGCTCGTGGTGGCCCTCAGTTACAACCTGGCCAATCGCACCGGCGACGAGAGCCTGACCTATATGCGCTACGCCACGACCCTGATCCAGTTCCCTTTGGGCCTGGTCGTGACCGCGCTATCCATCGCCACGCTGCCCACGCTGTCCCGGCAGGCATCGGGCCAGCTGGCGGTGTTCAAGCGCACCCTGGCCGAGGGCATTCGCCTGGTGCTGGCCCTCATCCTGCCGGCGACAACGGGCCTATTCGCCCTGGCGCCGGCTATCATTATGCTCCTCTTCGAGCACGGCCAGTTTCTGCCGGCAGACACGGCGCGCACGACCCAGGTATTGCGCGTCTACCTGTTTGGTTTGCCGTTCGCGGCCATCGACCAGATGTTGGTTTTCGCCTCCTATGCCCGGAAGGACACGTGGCGGCCCGCCCTGGTCGGGGCAGTCAGCATCCTGGTCTATTCGGCCGTTGCCTTGCTACTGCTGGAGCGTCTCGGCCTGCT
>JBFGLK010000244.1:0-5487 GCA_041576195.1 Promineifilaceae bacterium (SeqCode) | reverse complement strand
GGCGCATGGGGCGGGTGGCGTCACGCCCACCGGAACCGGAGTATACCAACAATGAGCAAGATCGGACCATTTCGGTGGCAGTTCAGGGGCAAACCGAACCACTTCCGCAGGCCAATGAGAGGAATAGCCCTTTGACTGGCCGCTCGGGATCCAGGATAATTATGGCAGACACGGACCGGCAGTGCGATGCCAGAACCTGCGCGGTCTCCCCGTCACGCTGCCGGCACTTGGATGTTCAGGAGGTACGCATCATGTGGCTTCAGCTCATCTCGCGGAGAGGTGCGCCGGACCCAACCCGCCGCCAACGCGAGCCAGCCCTCCGCTGGGAGCGGCCGCATGCGGTGCGGGCGATGCGCGATCGCCTGGCCTTGTCGCTGTTCCTGGCCCTCGTCCTGGCTGGCGGCCTTCTGGCTCCAGCGGCGGCGGCCTACCCGAGTTACGAGCCACCGTCCCGGCCGGCGGAGGCGACCGCCATCTCTGCGCTCACGCTCACCAGCACGGCCCCCACCGTCTGGGGCGAGCCGACGACGTTTACCGCCGTGACGACGGGCGCCCGGCCGGTTGGCTTCCTTTGGGCGTTTGGCGACGGCGCCACCGTCGAGATCGCGCCAGGGCCACGCGCCACGGTCATCGTGAGCCACACCTATAGCACGCCGGGCACCTACGTTGCTTCTGTCACGGCCGGCAATCAGCTCGGCGCCCTTACCGTGGATACCACCGTGGACGTCGACGCCCCCACCTCCGTCGATCTGGTAGAGTTCGGCAGGCCCGTGACGGGCAATTTCTGGGCGCTGTGGTCGCTGGCCATGCTCGGCATCAGTGTGCTGAGTGTCCTCGGTCTAGCCATCATGTGGCGTCGCGGCTGGCTCTTCACGCGGCGCCGCTAGGTTGCTCGCCGCGCACGGGCTTCCCACCTTGTGACCGGGTCTTGAGCGCCATTCTGGCCCTCAGCGGCCCGGCCTTTTTTTGTGCCCATTTGGCTTGGGCGCCGGCCCGTGCCGCCCCGGTATTCAGGCCTCCGCACGGGCCTTGTGGGGTCGTCCGACTAGAACATTTGTGATAGAATTGAGCGGTTTATGATGGCACCAAATCGCTCGCCACAGAATGACAATCCGCCTGGCGTCATCAATAGCGTGGCCGCCGGGTTTGAGCTGACGACGAGCCATCTTTGGTTTGCGTTGGTGCCCGTCGTGTTGGACCTATTCCTCTGGTTGGGTCCGCGCCTCAGTGTGACGCGGCTCATGCCCCGGCTACTTGAGGTCTTTCCGCCAGACGAAGCCATCGCCGTGTATACGGATCAGCTCCTGGCGCTGGCGCCGCGCGTGAACCTCCTGTCTGCGCTGAGCTTCCCGCTCATCGGCGTGCCGGCACTGATGGCTGGGCCGAGCGCGGAGCAGACACCGTTGCCCACCGCCGCCGTCGAGTTGACGAGCATCAGTTCGTGGTTCTGGCTGGCAGTCGTCCTCAATCTCGCCGGCCTCCTTCTAGGTGTTGTCTACTTCACGATGCTCACGCAGCCGCTGCGACAGGAGGCGTTTGACCTTCGCCGGCTGGCAGGCCGTGTCGCCCGCGGCGCCCTACGGCTCGTGGGGCTCGTGGTCATCTTCCTGACATTGCTGGTCATGCTCGGTCTCGCGCTGCTGCCGGTGCTGCTGATCGTCGCCTTCTTTGGCCTGGGCGTCACGGCCGTCGCCTTTTTGGGCGGCGTGTTGGGCATGTGGCTGGTCTTCTACTTCAGCTTCAGCATGCACGGCATCGTGTTGCATGAGGTCGGCGTGCTGCCAGCCATGCTGGGCAGCGTCCGCCTGATCCAGCGCCACATGTGGCCGGCGTTGCTCATGCTGGCGGCCGTCATCGTGGTCGGCAATGGGCTCAACACGCTCTGGCGCCTGGTGGACAACGGCTCCTGGCTGACTCTGGTGAGCATCGCCGGGCACGGCTTCATCAGCACGGGGTTGCTGGTGGCGACCTTCCTTTTCTATCAGTCGCGCACGGAGCGTGACGCGTCCTATCAGATCCGGATCGTCTGAAGACAGGCACGGGCTCCCGGCTGCGTCGCCGGCGGCCTCACCGTTGAGGAACCTTCATGGCAAAAACCAAGGCGAAGTCGAACTATGACGCCAGCAGCATCCAGGTCCTGAAGGGCTTGGAGGCGGTGAGGCGGCGGCCCGGCATGTATGTTGGCGGTACCGACGTCAAGGCGTTGCACCACCTAGTCTACGAGATCGTGGACAACTCGATCGACGAGGTGCTGGCCGGCCGTTCGGACCGCATCGAAGTGATCATCCATAAGGACGAGAGCGTCACCGTGCGCGACAACGGTGCCGGCATCCCGGTCGGCCTTCACCCCACGGAGGGCATCTCCGCCCTCCAGGTCGTGATGACCACGCTCCACGCCGGCGGCAAGTTCGACGCCAGCGCCTATAAGGTCTCCGGCGGCCTGCACGGCGTCGGGGCCGCCGCCGTCAATGCGCTATCCAGCTGGGCCGTCGTCACCGTCCGCCAGGATGGCAAGGTATGGCAGCAACGATATGAGCGCGGCCTGCCCACCGGCCCCGTTGCCCAGACTGGCACGACCCGCAAAAACCACACCGGCACCGAGACGGTCTTCCGCTACGACGACACCATCTTCACGGAGGATGCCAGCTACCGCTTCGAGACGCTGGCCAACCGCTTCCGGGAAATGGCCTTTGTGGCCAGCGGGGTGTTCATTACCCTGCGCGACGAACGCCCGGAGCTGCAGCGCGAGATGAGCTTCTACTTCGAGGGCGGGCTCTCATCCTTCGTGCGGTATCTCAATCGGAATCGCCGGGTGCTGCACGATCCCATCTACGCCCGCAAGGAGATGGATGGGGTCGACATCGAGGTCGCCCTCCAATACACCGATGGCGTGGCCATGTCCGAGTTCGCGTTCGCCAACACGATTCACACGCCCGATGGCGGCACGCACCTCACCGGTCTGCGCAGCGCCCTCACCCGGGTCATCAACACCTACGCGCGCAAGAACAACTTCCTCAAGGAGAAGGACGCCAACTTCTCCAGCGACGACGTGCGCGAAGGCGTCACATCCATCGTCAGCATCAAGCATCCAGATCCGCAGTTCGAGAGCCAGACGAAGGTCAAGCTGATGAACGCCGAAGTGGCCGGATTGACGATGTCCGTCGCCTCGGACGCCCTGGCGACCTTCCTGGAGGAGAACCCCAGAGACGCCAAGAAGATCATCGAGCGCTGCCTCACCTCATCGCGCGCCCGGGACGCGGCGCGAAAGGCGCGCGAGCTGGTCATGCGCAAGAGCGCCCTGGAGAGCCTCACGCTGCCGGGCAAGCTGGCAGACTGCTCCGAGCGCGACCCGGCCCGCTCCGAGCTGTTCATCGTCGAGGGCGACTCGGCGGGCGGCTCGGCCAAGCAAGGACGCGACCGCCACTTCCAGGCAATCCTCCCCTTGCGCGGCAAGATCCTGAACACGGAACGCGCCCGGCTAGACAAGATCCTGGCCAACAACGAGGTCAAGGCGCTCATCTCCGCGCTGGGCACCGGCGTCGGCGAGAGCTTCGATATGACCAACCTCCGCTACAGTCGCGTTGTCATTATGACGGACGCCGACGTCGATGGCAGCCATATCCGCACGCTCCTCCTCACCTTCTTCTTCCGCTATATGCCAGACCTGATCGAGAACGGCCACCTGTTCATCGCTCAGCCACCGCTGTACATGGTCAAGGACGGCAAGCAGGTTCACTACACCTACACCGAGGCCGAGAACAGCCGGCTGCTGCAACAACTCCAGGGTAAAAAGGTCGCGCTACAGCGGTACAAGGGTCTTGGGGAGATGAACCCGGAGCAGCTCTGGGAAACGACCATGGACCCGGGCCAGCGGACCCTGTTGCAGGTGACGATCGAGGACGCCGTCATGGCGGACAAGACGTTTGACATGCTGATGGGCTCCGAGGTGGCGCCACGCCGCCGCTTCATCACCACGCACGCCAGCGAGGTGCGCAACCTCGACATCTGACGTCCGGCCCGCTGGGGTCGGCGCCCGCCTCCGTCGTATAGGACCGTCCCGCAAGGGGTGGTCTTTTCTTTGGCCGGCATTCTTACGTCATTTGACTTAACGAGAATTGCGGCGCATTGCCGATCCTGGCTGGCCGGCCGTTGAATACAATGCTCATAGTCGGACTGGTCTCCGTGCACCGACTCGACAGACGGAGGAACCATGAGCGAAATGACCATAGCCGGCTACGAGCCGGTCAGCCGCTGGCGCTTCAATTGGGTGCTGCCGGCGCTCTTTCGGCCCCGCCAGGCGTTCGACCGCATCGCATCCGCCGACGGCGCCGTCTGGCAGACGCCCATCACCATCCTGGTGCTTGCCACGTTGATCCGTACGCTTGTCGCCGGAGGTCTGCGCGCCGCGGCCGCCGCCAGCGGCCAGATTCCCCTACCGCCCGGCTGGGAATACTATACCCCTGAGCAGCAGGCGCAGTTCCAACAGGCCATGACGGCGACCAGCGGGCCCGTCTTTACCTACCTTCTGCCCGCCGTCCTGGCCGTACTTGGCGTTTACCTGGGCTGGTTGCTGGTCGGCTGGATCCTGCACCTCATCCTCACCATGGTTGGCGGCCGAGGCAGCAGCGGGCAGGTGCTTAACCTCGCCGCCTGGGCGGCGCTGCCGTTCGCCATCCGCGAGACCGTGCGCCTTCTGGCCATGTGGACACAGGGCGAGCTGCTTGCCTATCCCGGCCTGTCCGGCTTTGCCCCTGCCGACAACGGCAACCTATCTATCTATCTCACTTCCCTGCTTAGCTTCGTCGACATCTACCTGATCTGGCACATCGTCCTGCTCGTGGCCGGCGTCCGCGCCGGCGAGAACCTGTCCCGCCCTAAGCGCTGGATGGCTGTCCTGCTCACGGTCGTCGGCCTGACGCTGCTGCGCGCCCTCCCGGCGTTATTGGCGGCGCAGTTCAGCGACCTGACGGTGATCCGGCCCTTCTTCTAGGTCAGGTGCAAGGGATGACGATGAACCACGTGGAGACGAACGGTCTGCGCAAGACCTACGTCATGGGCCGCCAGAAGGTGCACGCCGTGGCCGGCGTCGATCTGACGATTGCCGCCAACGCCTTCGCCACGGTGATGGGCCCATCAGGCTCCGGAAAGAGCACGCTTCTGTACCTGCTCGGCGGCCTGGACCGCCCGACGCACGGACGGGTGAGCGTGGAGGGTCAGGCGTTGGAGACGCTGGACGAAAACGCGCTGGCTGGCTACCGTCGTCGCCGGGTCGGCTTCATCTTTCAGTCGTTCAACCTGATCCCCAGCTTCACGGCGCTGGAGAACGTCGCCTTTCCGCTGCGGTTTGCCCGTGTGCCGCGGCACGAGCGCCTGCGGCGGGCCTACGAGCTACTCAACCGCGTTGGGCTGAGCGATCGGATCCAACATCGCCCGTCCGAGCTTTCTGGCGGGCAACAGCAGCGCGTGGCCATCGCCCGGGCTCTGGTC
>JBFGLK010000243.1:0-5492 GCA_041576195.1 Promineifilaceae bacterium (SeqCode) | reverse complement strand
GCGCCGGCGGAGCGGCCTGGTCGATCTGCGGGCGCCGCGCGAGGTCAACCCGGACGTCTCTCCCTACCTCTCCATCGCCGCCATGCGCGCCCTGGACCTGCGCCCCGACGTGCGCTTCGAGACGGCGGACGCGTTTGCCGCCGCTTTGGAGCGCCCGGCCGACGGGGCCGCGGCGGTCCCAGAGGCGGGCCGGCGCACGCCCCGCCAGGCGCCGGCGGCCCCACCCCCGCGCCGCCCGAGCCGCACCCGGCGCCAGCTGGCGCGGCGGGCGATCGCCGGCCTGCTGATCGTGCTCCTCATCGTGGTTGTAGCCGGCCTGGGCATCAACGCGCTGGCGTCGCGGCAGCAGCTACCCGGCGGCAGCGAGAGCGCGGCAACGGCCACCGTCCAGTCGCAGATCATCGCCGCCCTGACGCAGCTGGCGCCCACTGCCACGTCCACGCCCCCGCCAACCGAGACGCCGGTGCCCACGCCGGCCCCGCTGGTCGACACGCAGACGGGCGCCCGGATGGTCTTCGTGCCCCGGAGCGTCTTCCGCATGGGCTTCGACGAGGGGGAGGCGGACGAGCGGCCGGCGTTTATCACCCGTATTGACGACTTCTTCATCGACGAGACGGAAGTGGATAATGGCGCCTATCGGCGTTGTGTGGACGAGGGGGCGTGCGCGCCGCCGTTCAACGCCGGGGCGACCTTCCACCCGGCCTACTACGGCGACCCGGCCTACGATGACTACCCGGTGATCTTCGTCACCTGGTCGCAGGCGGACGCGTTTTGCCGCTGGCGCGGGGCGCGGTTGCCGTCGGAGGCGGAGTGGGAGATGGCGGCGGGGTTCGACCCGGTCAACCTGGTCAAGCTGCGGTTTCCCTGGGGGGACGCGTTTGACGGGGAGCGGTTGAACTATTGCGATCAGGGTTGCCCGCGGGATTACCGGGATGCCGGCACGAGCGACGGCCATCGCGACACGGCGCCGGTGACCGCCTACCCGGAGGGTCGCTCGCCCGTGGGGGCCTACAACATGTCCGGGAACGTGATGGAGTGGGTAGCAGACTGGTACGGCGCCCGGGCCTACGAGGGCGCCAGCGACATCAACCCGCTCGGCCCGGTGGAGGGCGTCACGCGCGTGATCCGGGGCGGCTCGTGGCTTTCGGCGATGGACGACGTGACGGTGACCAGCCGGGCGCAGTTCGAGCCATCGGTCTCCCGCGCCAATCTGGGCTTTCGCTGCGCCCTGACGCCGCCGTAGGTACTCTGTTGCGGGGCGATTCGCCTGAATCGCCAGAGGTTCATCGGGATGCTCCGCGATTTGCGCAAGTCGCGCCACAACCTTGACCTTACAGCTCCCCCAGGTGCACCTGCCAGTTGTGGAAGTGCAGGCGCCAGGTCTCCCGGTTTGGGTGGGCCACATACTCGAAGTGGCTGACGCCCGTGTTTCGGTCCCAGACCTCGCAGCGGCGCCAGGGACCTATGTTAAAGATATGGTCGAACGCGGCCTCGACGACGCCGCCGTGGCAGACGGCCACAATCGTCTCGGTGCGGTGCTCGACGACGAGCTCCTCGATGAACTGGCCCACCCGGGTGCGGAAGTGCATCCAGGACTCCCCCTGATCGACGGCCGGCGTGACGGAGGAGAACGGGTATTCGCTACTCCAATAGTCCGCGTAGTCGCGCGGCAGCTCGTCGGCCGGCCAGGCGGAGTGGTCCCGCCGGTTGTTGCCGATCTCGCGCAGCCGGTCGTCGAAGTAGATGTTGATGTCGTAGGCGTTGGCCACGGCCTCCGCCGTCTCGCGCGCCCGGCTCATCGTGCTGGCGAAAAGGACGTCGACCTGGGGGATGGCGGTCGTGATCCAGGCTGCCAGCGCCGCGGCCTGGCTCTGCCCCAACTCGGTCAGCCCGACATCGCGATTGCCCTCGTGCCAGTCACTGAGATTGACATAACTTTGGCCGTGACGAATGAGATAGAGGTGCATGGGGGGTCCTATTCAGGCCGGCGTGGCGCGTGCCGGCAGGCTGTGGGCGGTGGAGAGCGTCACGGGGTCGCGTGGTCGGCCGTCGATGGCCGCGCGGCTTCCCGCGCGGGACTCAGGCGCCCTTCGGCGCGGACTGGCGAAAGAGGCGCGCCGACTCGACAAGCACGGGGACGCCCCGGGTCACGTTGATGAGCACCGTGAGGTAGACGACCACGTCGAGCGCCGTCGCCAGCGGCGGCAGCCAGCGCGCGGCGGGCGTGCCCGGCCAGAGCTCGACCAGCCCAAGATAGGCCACCAGGCCGGCGAACATGACCGCCTTGGACACCCCGGAAGCCGCCCGCATGAACCGATGGGAGACCAGCCAGCGCCCGATCGGCGAGCGCATCATGTCAAAGGCCGCCTGGCCTTGCGCCAGAGCGAAGCCGCGCACGGCGTCCGTCAGCACGCCGCGGGCGACCACGAGCAGCGTGGCCCAGAGCGGCACCAGCCCGAGGCTGGTGAACGTGATCCAGTAGACGTTCTCCACCACGCGATCGATGGCGATGTCCAGCACGCCGCCCAGGGCCGAGGTCTCGCCGCGACGGCGGGCGATGGTGCCGTCCACGGCGTCGATGAGGAGCACCACCCAGACGAGCGCGAAGGCGATCGCCTTGGCCGTCACGCCCGGCTGGAACAGGAGCCAGATGCCGACAAGGAGAAAGCCGAGGCGGCTGAGCGTCAACAGATTGGTGAACATGGCTTGCTGAAAGGTCGGGTCCTCAGTCGGGCCAGTGCTCGAAGAGGCTGCCGATCGACTGGTGGGCGTAATTGCGCCGGATCGCCTCGCCGAAGAGGGGGGCGACCGACAGGATGCGCATGTTGGGCAGGCGCCGCTCCGGGGGAATGGCCACGGTGTCCGTGGTGACGATCTCGCGAATGGCCGAGATCTGGCGCAGGCGGGGAATGGATTGGCCCATGAACAGGCCGTGCGTGCAGACCACGTAGACCTCTTCCAGGCAGCAGTCGAGGAGCAGCTCGGCGAGCTTGATGATGGTCCCGCCCGTGGCGATCTCGTCGTCGTAGAGGATGCCACGGCGGAAGCCAACCACCTGGCGCCGGATGAGGCCGCTGATCTCCACCTCTGTGTCGGAGATGCGCTCCTTGGTAGCCACCGCCGCGCGCAGCCCCAGCAGGTCGGCGAAGCGCGCGGCCGATTTGGCCACGCCGACGTCGGGCGCCACCACGACGGTGTCCGCCGGGTCCAGATTCAGCTCGGCGAAGTGGCGGGTGAACAGGCCCCGGGCGGTGAGCGGGTCGGTCGGCAGGCTGAAGAAGCCGTGCACCTGGGGCGAGTGGAGCTGCATCGTCATGACGTGGGTGGCGCCGGCGGCGGCGATCAGGTCGGCGATGAGCCGGGCGGCGATGGAGATGCGCGGCGCGTCCTTTTTGTCGGAGCGGGCGTAGGAGTAGTACGGGATGATGGCGTGGCACTCTTTCGCCCCGGCCCCGCGGGCGATGTCGAGCATGAGGAAGAGCTCCAGCACGTGGTCGCTGACCGGCGGCGTGAGCGACTGGACGATGAACACCTTGCGGCCCCGGACCGAGGCGCCCAGCTGGACTTCCAGGTTGTCGTTGCTGAAGCGGGAGAAGTGGGTCTCTTCGAGCGGCACACCCAGGTTGGCGGCAATGGCGGCCGCCAGTTCTGGGTTGGAGCGGCCGGCGAAGAAGCGGACGTCGAGTGGGCTGACGCGCAGCTCGGATTCCATGGGCTCTCCAGCGTTAAACGATGACACGGGCTTTTGCGTGCAACAGTCGGGTGGATTCTATCATACGGAGACCGCCCGCACGATCCGGACGGTCGCCCGGTCGCATCGTCCAGGATCGTCGAACGCCGGCTGCCTGGCAGGCGTCCTGGCGACCGCGCCGGATTGGCCCGCGGACGAAACGCGTCCCATTAGCCCTCTCAAAACGGCGGCTGGGGTTCATGGGCCGTGGTGGCCTCCCACCAGGCGCGGATGCGGCCGCCGATGGGCCGGCCGACGAGCTCCCCGGCCAGGTCGACGACAGGCCAGAGGCGGCCGAGGTCGATGCCCGTGCCCAGGCCCATCTTGTAGGCCATGAAGACGATGTCCTCGGTCGCCAGGTTGCCGGCAGCGCCCGGGGCAAAGGGGCAGCCGCCCAGGCCGCCCACGCTGGCGTCGATGATGCGCACCCCAGCGCGGATGGCTGCGGCGGCGTTGGCCAGGCCGAGCGCCTGCGTGTCGTGCAGGTGGACGGCCAGCCGGTTGATGTCCAGCCGCTTGCCGAGCTCCTCGACCATCTGCCCCACTTCCAGCGGCTGGGCATGCCCGATGGTGTCGCCGAGGGCCAGCTCGGGGATGCCCAGCTCCCACGCCTGCTCGGCAAAGGCGATAGTGCGCTGGGGCGGCTGCGGCCCCTCGAACGGGCAGACCCAGGCCGTGATCAGGTAGAAGCGCAGCCAGACGCCGTCCTCGCGGGCGCGGGCGAACAGATGCCGGCCGACCGCCATGGCCCGGGCCGTAGGCATGCCGCTGTTGCGCTGGCTGAAGGTGTCGCTGACGGCCAAACCGAAGGCCATGTGGCGCGCCCCGACGGCCAGGGCGCGATCGTAGCCCTTCTCGTTAAGGACGAGGCTGGTGAAGCGGGGGTTCGACTCCTCCGGCCCATAGCGCGCGTGCACGCCCTCGAGGACGGCCTCGGCGTCGGCCAGCTGGGGCACCAGGCGCGGGTGGACGAACCTGGCGGCCTCGATGTCGCGGATGCCGGCAGCCGCCAGGCCGGCGATCAGGTCCAGCTTCCTCTCCGTCGGCACGATGACGCCCTCATTCTGCAAGCCGTCCCGGGGGCCCACCTCGTAGATGCGGAGATAGTCGGACATGGCCCTAGTTTAACCGCGATCAGGGCAGATCCGCCAGACGCGGGGTAAGCGCGGGCTGGGCCGCCGCGTCCGGAGCAGTAGTCAATCGACTTTCTGGAGGACCCATGAGCGCCCTGACCGACTTTCGCCAGGAGATCGACCGCTTGATGCGCGATCCGACGTACTCCCCACTCGAGGACGCCGACCGCCGCGACTTCACCGGTCTGCGCTACTACGAGCCCAACGACGACCTGGCCTTCGAGGTAGCGGTCGAGCGCCTGCCGGCCGATGAGCCCCTCATCCAAATGGGCACCAGCACCGGCGACACCCAGACGTTCCGCCGGTGGGGCCGCTTCACCTTCGTCGTCGACGGCGAGGAGGCCACGCTGACCATTTTCAGCGATCGCCACGGCCACGAATTCTTCGTCCCGTTTCGCGACGCCACCAATGGGGATGAGACGTATGGGGCGGGCCGCTACCTGGATGACAATCGGCCGGGCCTGACGCCGCTTGGGGGCGACCGCTTTGCCATCGACTTTAACTACGCCTACAACCCCTACTGCGCCTACACCGAGGCCTTTAGCTGCCCATTGCCACCGCGGGAGAACTGGGTCAAGGTGCCCATTCGGGCGGGCGAAAAGGCGTTCCGGACCTAGGCGGCCGTGGCT
>JBFGLK010000242.1:0-5505 GCA_041576195.1 Promineifilaceae bacterium (SeqCode) | reverse complement strand
CGGTATCTGTCGTGGCCGGCCCCCTATTGGGGAATCGCCGAGCCAGAGAGCACGCCGAGCGTCCGGTCGAAGGTCAGGCCGCTGCGGACGGCGTCATCCACGATGAAGGCGATGGCGCCGACGCCGCAGTGGCCCTGGTAGTCAAACCGGACGAGGCCCCGCCCGTTCGTCGTGCCCGCGACCGGCGCGTTCGTCCAGTAGTCGTCCAGGAAGCGGCCGCTGACCTGCGCGCCGGGCACCGCGACCCCGTTCTTATTGGTGACGCGCAGGATCACGCGCGCCCGGTTATAGGCGTTGGCGCCCGGGAAGCAGGAACCGGGGAACTGAGGATCCTCGATGAACCTGGCGAACAGCAGCAGATTGTTCACCTTGAGGCAGCCGGCGCCGCAGGCCGTGGCCGGCGTCAGGCGCGCCAGCCGCTGGCTCTGCCCGACCATGACCTGGGCCAGGATCTGGCCGCTCTCGTTCATGGGGCCGCCGATGGTGACGGTGCTGCCCGGGTAGGCGGGCGAGAGGAAGGGAGTGAGGGGTTGGGCGAGCCCGTCCGGGCCGGCGGCGATCACGCCCGCGCCCAGGACGGTGGCGGTGATGTCCCCGGCCTCGCTGACCGAGCCCACGCCATAGGGCGAGAGGTTGCCGTTGCCGCTGAGCGAGAGCTGTTGCCAGGTGCCGGCATGCTGGTAGCGAAAGAGGTAGCGCAGGTTTTGCCCGCTGGTCGCCACGAGGAAGCGCGCCTGGTCGCCCGCGTCGTTGATGGCGGTCGGATAGGTGCCGGGCGGGTAGAAGCCCTGGGGGGGTGGGGGCAGGATGACGACGCTGCCGGGGTCGCCCAGGTGGTACCAGGTGCCGGGCGTAGCCACGGTGCCGTTCGGGCTCATGGCGATGGGCTGCTCGTCCGGGTACCCCATCGCCGAGAGATCCACCATGCCGCCCGCCTCCGTCCACATGAAGGGGGAGCTGCTGGGGGGGAAGGAGAGGGTGGTGGACCAGCCGACGACGCGGCCCTGGTTGTCGATGCCGGCAGCCTGGGAGACGGTGTGCCCGGGCAGCGCCCCGAGGTCGATGACCTGGTAGCTATCGCCGACGGGCTTCCACACGGCGGCGTGGGTCGTCGTGCCGGGAAAGCCGGCGAAGCCGGCGATCCAGCCCTGGTCGTTGATGTCGACGAGGTAGACGCCGGAGAGGCCGGGCACTGTGGGCAGGACGAGGCGCTGGCCGCCGCGCCAGACGACCGTTTCGAGCGGGGGCAGGCAGAAGGGGCCGCAGCCGGGATCGG
Source organism: Promineifilaceae bacterium (SeqCode) (assembly GCA_041576195.1). Classification (GTDB taxonomy): domain Bacteria; phylum Chloroflexota; class Anaerolineae; order Promineifilales; family Promineifilaceae; genus JAGVTM01. The sequence continues at coordinate 4,229 of JBFGLK010000242.1, read as the reverse complement.
GGTAGGAGGTGCCGATCACGTCGCCCGCGTTGTTCATGGCGATGCCGGTGGCGGCGGTGGCGACGAAGTCCATGGCGTAGATGGCGGCCGGTTGGGCGGCGGCCGCTGGCGGGCGGGTCATGGAGAAGAGGAACGCGAGGCAGAGGAGGACGGAGAGCAGCAGAGCCCTAGATTTCGTGGGCGCGGACATGCGAGAGACTCCTTTGGAGGATGGACGCGGCGCGAAGCGGCGCCATCCGGTTTGGCGCCGTCCGAGTGGGCGGGACCACTCGGACGGATCATGCTGTAATTGTCGCGTTGAGGGCCGGAGAAGTCACGCCCGGGGGGCGGTTGCCGGCAGGCCTCTGTCTGTTAGAATGTGGGCCTGCGCGAGGAAGCCGGGGCGGCCTGCCCGTGAGCCAGGTGGCCGCCGCCAGGTGCCAGCAAAGAAGAAGGCTAATGAACGAGGGCGTCCGCTTCATGGGGCGGGAAGTGACCCGGGCCGCGATCGTGCGGGCTCTGGCGTTCTTTGACGCTGCCTACCCGGAGAGCAACGACTACGATGGGTGGTTGGAGAAGCGGCATTATCGCTGGGCTTTGCGGGTTGCCGGCAGGCTGTACCCGCCGAAGTTCATTTTGCACCTGGCGACGGACATCCCGCTGGCCGACATGACGAGCGCGAAGCGCCGGGCGGCGGTGTTGCGGGCATTGGGGTTCGCGGTGGGGAGGAAGTGAGGCCATACTGATCAAGGGTACGGAGACATATCTCATTTGGAACTGGCGGACCGAATCAGCGCCTCGAGCCTGAATTATCAACAGGACGGATCCCGGTACGCCGTGTCATCGAATTCGCCCGGGATCAGGCAACGTCGCACGTGTCCGGACTCCTGCATAGGCTAGAGCAGCTGCGCTGGATTCTGGCCCGGCCCGCGGCGGATGCTGAGTGCTTCTGTATGACCACACCCTTCACCGACGCGGAGCTCGATCATCTGCTGAACTTCGTCGGCTACGGCAACCTGGCTGCCGGCATCTGGTTCCTCGGCATGGAAGAGGCCGGCGGCGGGGAGGCCAACCTGCGGGCCCGGTTGGGGTTCCACGCGGTCGAGGACCTGGCCGGGGCCCACCGGCGCCTGGGCGTCACCAAGCATCATTGGGGCCGGAAGGTCATCCAGCGCACGTGGCGCGGCATGTGCGTCGTCATGCTGGCGCTTGCCGGCAGGTCGGTCACTCGCCAGACCATCCGCGAATACCAGGCAGACGAGCTGGGCCGGAGCCACGGAGACACCCTGCTGGCCGAGCTGATGCCCATTCCCAAGGCGAAAGTCCATCGCTGGGGCTATGAGGCGCTCATCCCCCAACTCGCGTCGCGAGCCGATTACTACGCCAGGGTGAAACCGCGTCGCGTTCGCCTGCTGCGCCGGCTACTTGCCGAGAGACAGCCCCGGGTCGTGATCGCCTACGGGAAAGGGTTCTGGGGCGACTATCACGCGCTCTTCCCGGACGTCGCTCTCGCCGAGCGCGGCCCGTTCATGATCGGGGAAGCAGGGGACACGCTCGTCGTACTGGCGCCCCACTTCGCTTCGCGGGCGATGAACGGGCGGTTTTTGGAGCTTGCTGAGCTGATAGCCGACACTGCCGGGGAATCTCCCTGGCACTCCCCCCGCCATTCGCTACATATGCCTATTGACGACCCTCGCGCGCCGCGATAGCTTGGATCTTAAGACCCCGCAGTTCTCCCAGAACTGCGGGGTCTAGAGACAACGCTACCGCCGCGAGACCCGCACGATCTCATAGTCGGCTGGCGAAGGGGTGCCGAACCGGGCGTTCACCACGTACAGCGAATTGCCAAAAGCGGCCGCCGTCGTCGGCACGTCGAAGGCCGGGTCGACGATGGGCGTCCCGACAACCCCGGCGCTCAGATCCGGCGTCAGCGTGACCATGGCGATCTGGTTGATCATGTTCTGCACCACGTACAACGTCCGGCCCGCCAGCACCAGGCCGTCGCCGAACGGCAGCGGCCCGCCCAGGTCGACCTCGAGCGCCTCGCCGGTCGCCGGATCCACCCGGTAGACGGCCTCCGCCGCGCTGTTGACGACGAGCAACGTCCCGCCGTTGGCCGTGGCCACCACGCCATTGGCGTTAAAGACGAAGTTTCCCGGGAATTGGACCCAGTCCCCGGTCAGGGCGATCGCCTCGACCGCCGCCGGCTCCGGCAGGGAGCCGCCGGGACCCAGCGGCACGCGGTACAGGTAAGGGGCGAATGAGTTGGTGAAGTAAGCGGCCTCGCGCGTCACGATGACGTCGTTGATGAAGTCGCCGAAGTCGCCGCCGCTGGCCATCGGGTACTCGGCCACCAGCGCGCCGCTGCCGGCATCGTAGACGCGACCCACGCCGCCCAGGCCGCCGGCCACGAACAGGTTGCCGCCGCGGGCGTCATAACTCATGCCCACGGAGACCCGACCCGGTTCGCCGGGCACCAGCTCCTCGGTGGCGCCGGTGCGCAGGTCGCCGGCCAGAATCGTACCGTCAGCCAGCGACCCGGCATAGAAGGTGTGCCCGGGCCCGACGGCGATGCCCTCGGGTTGGAAGTCGGTCGGCAACGGGATCTCGTCCGGAAACGAGGGCCCGGCGGCTGCCGGCAGAGCCAGGCCAAGGACGAACAGCAGGCTGATGATAAGGGACAGTTTGCGTTTCATGATCTCTCCTTTTGGGATGGTCTTGCGGCGGAGGCGCCGTGATGAACCGCGGACCAGGCGAGGGGCGCCGCGTGCGCCGGCGCGCCGGCCCGCATGATATCGGCCGGCGACCGTGGGCGGCGTGATACCGTGGCGTCTCGACGAGGGCATTCTAACATGCCCGCCTCCGCCGGGTCGGCGTGCGTCCCGGCTGGCGCCCGGCCAGCCATCATCCCCTCAGCGAAAGCTCAGGAACGGCGGCCGCGCCGCTTCACATTCACGACATTTGTCTAAGGCGCCCGTCGCACGCCGAGGGTACGCTACTCCTCAGCCCCCGCAGGTCTTCGGAAACCTGCGGGGGCTACACCGCTCCCGGCCGTTACCCTGTGCCGCTCGTCTTCCAGACCACCCAGTCCCGCAAACGGCCGAACAGGAGGCGATCCGCCACGCGGAACAGGCGCGCGTCGGGGCCGACAAATACCGTGTTCCGGGGGCGCCGGTCAGTCAGCGCGCCGGCGATCTGCGCGGCCGCCACCGCCGGCGCCACGCCACCCTCGCCCATGCGGCCGAAGAAGGCGCGCAATCGCTCATATCGCGGCCCATACACCACCGTCGCCTCAGCCGGGATCTCGCCCGTCAGCGCCTCGCCGAGGTCGGCCGCCTTCGTCCAGATGGGGGTGTTGACGCTGCCGCAGATAATCAAAATGACGTCGACGCCCAGCGGCCGCAACTCGCGCCGCAGCGCGTGGTTCAGGCCGTTGAGCGCCAGCTTGGTCGCAGAGTAGGGGCCGTGAAACGGCGCCACGAAGACGGACGCGGTCGAGCTGACGTTGACGAGCCGGCCCCGCCCCCGTCGCAACAGAGGCAGAAAGGCCTGCGTGACCGCCAGCACGCCAAAGACGTTGACCGCGAACAGCCGCTCCACGGCCGGCAATGGCGCGAACTCCAGAGGGGCGGCGAAGCCGATGCCGGCATTGTTCACCAATCCCGCCAGGCCGCGCTCGCCCACCCAGTCGCCCACGTCGGCCGCCGCCGCCGCAATGCCGGCAGCGTCGGTGACGTCCAGGTGGATCGTGCGCAACCGGTCCGAGGCCTCCGCGCGCAGCCGCTCGCCATCCTCGTCCCGCCGCACCGTGGCCACCACGTCAAACCCCAGGCGGTCCAGGCGCAGCGCGGTGGCCCACCCGATCCCCGTCGACGTGCCCGTAATCAGGACCGTTCCCGTTCGACTCGTTATCGCGCTCATGGCTGCATACCTCCCCACCATGCCTTCCCGCAGACCGCAGTATGCACCCTCGCGAAGGCGCCGTCAATGCGAGACAAAGCGGAGGCGCCCGTTTTCGCCCGGTGGCCGCGCATCGCGGGGACGCACCCTGGTGTTGTAAAGGCCAGGAGAAGGGCCGAAAGGAGAACGCCCATGCCCCCACTCATCCGCGACGAAATCCGCTATACGACCCTGGTGCGAGCTCCGATCGAGCGCGTCTACGACGGCATCGCCACCGCCGCCGGGCTGGATGGCTGGTTCACCCAGGGTGCCGCCGTCGACGCCCGCCCCGGCGGTGAGATCGTCTTCCG
>JBFGLK010000241.1:0-5550 GCA_041576195.1 Promineifilaceae bacterium (SeqCode) | reverse complement strand
ATCGTGAAAGCCCAGTCGCCCTTGGGTAACTCCACCATCTGTACGTTGAGAAAGGCCTCTGGCCCGCGGAAGAAGGCCAGAGCGTCCGGATCGTGGCCCGTAAGCGACTCCACCAGCCCCAGGTACTGCATCGCATGGCCGAGCTCATCCTGGGCGATGTTGGCCAGAGCGATGTCTTCCTCAAGGATCGGGGCGTGCCCGGTCCACTCGGCATCGCGATGGGCCAGGATCAGCTCATCGTCGGCCAACGCCTGCAGGCGAGCGACGAGCGCCGGCTGCCACGCTGGCTTCATTCGTCCTCCTCCCCCGGGGCCGACGCCCGCCGGACCTGGCGCCGCGGGCCAACGAAGCCGTAGGCCGACTGGTGCCGATACGTCTTGTCGTCGGCCGGCAGGAACATGCTCGGGACATCCTCCTCGCGACTGGCAGTCACCGCGTCTGCCGGCACGATCCACCAGACGAAGGTCGGCGGGTCGGGAAAAGCTGCACGCGCTCGCGTCAGCGCCGCCTCGGCGGATGGCGCCTCTACGTCGCCTGCATGGTCCACGAACGTCATCGATCGGCGCTGCGAGGTCTTGCGGAAGACGTGGAAACGCCGGGGGGGTCCGTCGGTCGTGGCTGGCGATCCCGGGTCACCGGCCGTCAGTTCTTCCGCCGTGCGCATGAGAACGGCCACTGTCGGCACCACCCAGAGGCTGTGGCAGCGCGGCCGCCGCACAAAGACGTCCCGGGCATTTAGCAGGGCCAGCTCGGCATCTGGCGCGTGGACTGAGCCCACGGCCTGGTGCGGCCGATCGGCAGTGTCCTGCTTGAACACCTCGTAGCGCGGCCACTGCGTGTCGCTCATGTGCCCATTCGCACCCGCCGCGCCGCGTAGGCGGCCACGGCTTCGCGCACCCACTGCCCATCCTCGTGCGCCTGGCGCCGGGCACCCAGCCGCTCAGCATTGCACGGGCCATTGCCCCGCACGACTTGCCAGAACTCGTTCCAGTCGATCGGCCCACTCAGCCAGTGGCCGTTCTCGTCGTCGTAGCGAAGATCCGGATCGGGCAGCGTCAGGCCCAGAGCGTGAAACTCCGGCACCATCTCGTCGACGAACTCCTGTCGCAGCTCGTCGTTGGTCCGCGTCTTTATGCCCCAGCGCACGAGCTGGGGCGTGTTGGGAGAGTCCGCATCGTGGGGGCCGAACATCATCAAGGACGGCCACCACCAGCGATTCAGGCTATCCTGGACCATCTCGCGCTGGCTCGGCGTGCCGTGGGCGTAACGGACGACCATCTCCTTGCCCTGCTTGTGGTGGAAGGTCTCCTCAGCGCAGATACGCACCATGGCCCGCGCATAGGGGCCATAAGAGGCCTGGGCCAGCATGAGCTGGTTCTTAATCGCCGCCCCGTCCACCAGCCAGCCAATCATGCCCACATCCGCCCAGCTCAACGTCGGGTAGTTGAAGACGCTGGAGTATTTGGCTCTGCCCGACAGCAAGGCGGCGAGCATCTCCTCCCGTGTGGCGCCCAGCGTCTCCGCCGCGTGGTAGAGGTATTGGCCGTGGCCGGCCTCGTCCTGGACCTTGGCGATAAGCACCAGCTTGCGATGGAGGGTCGGGGCGTGCGAAATGTACTTGCCTTCGGGGAGCATGCCGACCACTTCACTGTGCGCGTGTTGGGAGATCATGCGGATGAGCTGATGGCGATAGGCATCCGGCATCCAGTCGCCCGGTTCAATCTTCTCGCCTCGAAGAATGCGCGCCTCGAAAGCGGCCAGCTTCTCACTCTCACTGGTTTCGGGTTGCATGGGATACCCTCGGCAGGATTCGAATGACGGACAAGGCGGCGACCGCCTACGGGTTTAGTTTAGCACAAAGGGAAGGGTAACCGCGAGCGGAGCGCGGCCAACGGCTGCCGACATCAGGCAGCCAGCGCGTGCCGGGCGCGCTTGGCCTCGCGCTCCCGCTGGTTTTTATCCAGGATGCGCTTGCGAAGGCGCAGGCTGTCCGGCGTGACCTCCAGCAGCTCGTCCGCCGCCAGGTATTCGATGCACTCGTCCAGACTCAACACCCGCGGTGGCGTCAGCCGCACGTCGATGTCGCGGATAGAGTTGCGCATGTTGGTCAGGTGCTTCGTCTTGCACACATTCACGTCGAGGTCGCCGGGCCGCTGGTGCTCCCCGACCACCATGCCCTGATAGACGTCGACGCCGGGGCCGTAGAACAAAGCGCCGCGCGGTTCGGCATTCTTGAGACCGTAAGTATTCGTCACGCCGGCCTCCCAGGCGATGAGCGAACCGCGGGGCCGACCCGGGATCTCGCCGGCTAGCGGCTCATAACCGTGGAATAGGGTGTGCAGCGCGCCCATGCCGCGCGTGGCTGTAAGGAACTGGTAGCGAAAGCCGAGTAGCCCACGCGTCGGCGCCAGGTAGGTCAGATGTACGCTGCCGGCAGCGCTATCGCGCATGTCTAGCAGCACCCCACGCCGCCGGCCCAACAGCTCGACGACGGTGCCGACCGTGTCCGGCGTCGCGTCGACGTGCACCTCCTCAAACGGCTCCAATAGCTCGCCAGCCGGCCCCTCGCGGAAGATGACTTCTGGCCGGGACACCTGGAACTCGTACCCTTCGCGCCGCATCGTCTCGATGAGAATCGCCAGGTGCAGCTCCCCCCGACCGGAGACGGTGAACGTGTCTGCGCTGTCCGTCGTCTCGACGCGGAGCGCCACGTTGTGCCGCAGCTCGTCCATCAGGCGCTTGCGCAGCTGGCGCGACGTGACGAACCTGCCTTCGCGGCCTGCGAACGGCGAGTCGTTGACGCTGAAGCTCATGCGCACGGTCGGCGCCTCCACCTCGATGGTGGGCAACGGGTGAGCGTCTTCCGGGTCAGCCAGCGTGTCGCCAATGGCCACCTGGTCCAGACCGGCGATGGCCACGATCTCCCCCGCGGCGGCGGACTCCACCTCGACGCGGTTGAGACCTTCATGCACAAACAGGTATTGGGCGCGCTCCGCCAGGTTCTCGCCCTGTCGCGTCAGGCGGGCGAGCGGCTGGCCGACGGCCAACGTGCCGGCAAACAGCCGGCCGACGGCAGTCAGCCCGCGATAAGGGTCGTAGGCCAGCGTCGTCACGAGCATGCGTGCCGGCGCGCCGGCGTCGACCCGCGGTGCAGGCACGTGGCGCAAAATGGCGTCGAACAGCGGCGCCAGGTCCGGTCCCAGGGCGGGCGTCAACCCTGCCTCACCGGCCGTGGCCACCGCGTAGACGACCGGGAAATCGGCCTGCTCGTCGCTGGCGCCCAGCTCGACAAAGAGGTCAAAGGTGTCGTTGAGCACCCGCTCTGGCCGGGCGTCCCGCCGGTCCACCTTGTTGATGACCACGATCGCCCGATGGCCCATGGCCAACGCCTTACGCAGCACGAAGCGCGTCTGCGGCATAGGGCCTTCCGCGGCGTCGACCAGGAGGAGCACGCCGTCGACCATGTTCATTACCCGCTCAACCTCGCCGCCGAAGTCCGCGTGGCCCGGCGTGTCCACGATGTTGATCTTCACCGGACGACCAGAGGCGGGATCGGCGAGGGTCACGGCCGTATTCTTGGCCAGGATGGTGATGCCTCGCTCGCGCTCCAGGTCGGTGGAGTCCATGACCCGCTCCATGACCTGCTGATTGCTACGAAAGACGTGCGCCTGCTTCAGCATCGCGTCGACCAGCGTCGTCTTGCCGTGGTCAACATGGGCGATGATGGCGATGTTGCGGATATCCGCGCGTTCAGTCAACATGATGTCCTCTAGCCGGCGCCGACGCCTGCCGGCAGATACGCATAACAAAACCCCGACCCTGTTGGTCGAGGTTAACTGGATTCTACTCGAGATCGGCCGCCACACGCAAGGGCCCCGGATGCCCGGCGCGTGCTATTATTGGCGCATGGCCATCAACACCTGGAATGAAAGCCACATGCACGCCGCCCTCAAGCGCTGGTACGCTCGGCCCGGCGACTCCTTGGAAGCGCCGGTCGGCGACGCCGTCGTGGACATCGTGCGCGGCGATCTCCTTATAGAAGTACAGACAGGCAACATGAGCCAGCTGCGACCGAAGCTCGCTCGCCTGCTTGCCGAGCACCCGGTGCGTCTCGTCGTCCCGATCGCCCAGAGCCGCTGGATCGTCCGCCTGGGTGACACCGGACCAGTCGGTCGCCGCAAGTCCCCATACCGTGGAACCTGGTGGCACGCCTTCGCCGACCTGGTCTACGTGGCGCCGCTCCTGGCGGATCCGCATCTGTCTGTGGATCTTGTGTTGGTGGAGGAGGAGCAGGTGCTGCAGAAGCTGGGGAGGCGGGCGTGGCGCCGCCGGGGCTGGTCCCAGACGGACCGACGGCTACTCAACGTCGTCGAGCGTCGGCGATTCGCCGGCCCGGAGAGCTACGCGCGGTTGCTGCCGCCGGCCCTCCCTGCCGCGTTCACCACGGCTCACCTGGCCGAGGCCCAGGGCCTGCCGCGCCGGCTCGCGCAAAAGGCCGCCTACTCGCTCTGGCGTATGGGCGCGTTGGACCGGATCGGCAAGGAGGGTCGGGCGCACCTCTACGCCCGGAATGTGGAGACCGGCTAGGAAATGCCCGGCGGCCCGTCCGGATCGAGGGCCATGACGCGCTCGATGACCGCCATCAGCGACGGTGCGTGTGAGCCGTGCCAGTAGACCTGGTTGCAGGCAGCGCACTGCCGGAAGTCGTCGAAGGTGCGGCGCGTCTTGGGCTGAAGCTGGTGCTCGACGGCTTCTTTCGGCACCGTGCGAAGCAGACCGTTACAGCGCAGGCAGCGGCTCCACGGCCGAAACTCGCGCCAGAGCCCGTAGCGTAGGGCGACGTTGAGCAGCTGCTCCCATGGATCGCGGCTCCAGAGGCAACAGCCATAGACGACCTGTCGCCGCTTGAGCAGGCCGTGGTCCCGCGTGACGAGCACGCGCCCCTCGTCATGCGCGATCTTCGCCAGCGCAGCATCCTCGAGATCGATCGCGTAGCGCGTATCGCAGCCCAGCAGTCGCAGGTAGCTCGCCAGCTGGCCCAGGTGTACGTCCAGGATGAAGCGCGCCGGCCGCTCCAGTGGCGAACGCAGCGGGGGAATGCCGGTCAGCTCCAACGAACGAAATGAGGGATAGACCGCCACGCGCTGACCGTCGACCAGAATGTGGTCGAAGCCCACCGGATCACCGTCGGCCAGGATGAGGTCGACCTCCGTGTGTGGTGCGCCAAGCGCCTCGATCTGGTGTTTGACGGCCACCCGCCCGTTACAGTCGACGGCGAATGAGCGGCCGCGCCGCTCAGGGGGGAGGAAGGCGTTGAGCTCGCCGTAAAAGCGAAAGTGAGTGCGGTTGACCTCGTACATGTCCGCCTCTATCTTAGGCGCCGGGCACAGATGCCGGCAAGTATGAAGAGTTTCATAGAGGACGCATGGCCGTCACGGATGGCCAGGCATCGGCGCTATAATGTCCGTCTGGGGGCCGGCGTGCCGGCCCTCAATGCATTAGCTGCCGGTTGCCAGAGTGGGCAGAAGGCGGCGGCAGACCAAGTTGAGT
>JBFGLK010000240.1:0-5563 GCA_041576195.1 Promineifilaceae bacterium (SeqCode) | reverse complement strand
TGGCGCACGTTCACCCGGGGGATGAGCAGGGCGCGGCGGCCGAGGGAAAGGATCTCGCAGACCGTGTTGTAGCCGGCCATGGCGACGACCAGGTCGGCGGCGGCCAGGTAGCTGAACAGGTCCGGCGTGAACTCGAGCAGGGTAACCGGCTTGCCGGCGGCGGCGCGGCGCAAGGCGCGGCGCTGGCGCTGGGGCATGAGCGGCCCGGTGACGAGCAGGGCGTGGAACGGGGTGAGGTCGGCCATGGCCAGGAAGGCGTCGAGGATGTCGTGGCCGTCGCCGCCGCCGCCGACGGTGACGATGACGAGGGGCCGGTCGTCGACGCCGAGCTCGCGGCGCACGGCGGCGGCGGGGCGGGGCGCCCGTTCGCGGCGCAGGTAGCCGCACTCGACCAGTTTGGCCGCGGCCGCCGGGGACATGCCATAGGCGGTGACGGGGTCGAAGACGCTCCGTTGGCCATAGAGGAGCAGGCGGTCGTAGACGTCGTCGAGGAGGCTATGGATGTCGTTGGCGGCCCAGTCGGCCTGGGTGGCCAGGGGGGTGTCCTCGATGTCGCGCATGCCGAGGACGAGGCGGCTGTCGGGCGACCAGGCTTTGAGGTGGCGCAGGGCGGGCAGGAGCTCGCCGTGGACGCCGGCGGCGACCTTATCGACGAGCACCAGGTGGGGGCGGAAGTTGGAGACGGCCTGGAGGATCATCTGCTCGCGCCAGGCGAGCGTCTGGCGCAGGGAGAGGGGGAGGGCGCGGGCCTTGTATTGGCCGCTGGAGCGTTTGCTGAGTGCCGGCAGCTTGACCATGTCCAGGCGGGGTGGCAGGCTGAAGGCGCCGGCGACCATGGAGCCGGTGAGCAGGAGCTGGTGGGCGTCCGGGAGATCGCGGGCCAGGCGATCGGCGACGGCCAGGCACCGGCGCAGATGGCCGAGGCCAACCGTGTCATGGGAGTAGAGGAGGATGCGGGGCTTTTTGACCATATGCCCCTTCAGTCGCGCGACGGGGCGAAAGGTCACGCGGGCTGTGGGCGGCCGCCCGTCTTCTCACATTGTGTGCCCACCTCCGCCGAATTCGCGTAGTCAGTGCCAGTGCAAAGCGGGCCAGTGGACAAGGGCGACCACCGGAGGCGATCGGCGGTTGCCCCTGCCGCGCCAACCGGGCGCGCAATCCGCTATAATTCACCCAGACCAACTCGGGCTCGATCGCGACAAAGGAGTGGACATCATGGGTGGATCATTGCGGCTCTTCAGCGTGCGAGGGATTGACGTGCGCATGCACATCACCTTTCCCCTCATTCTGATCTGGGGGGCGATTCAGTTTGGCTTGCTGGACGAGCGGGGTGTGCCCGGGGCGGTGTTTGGCATCATCGTGACCCTCCTCCTCTTCGCCATCGTCCTCCTGCATGAATTCGGCCACAGCTTCGCCGCTTTGTATTACGGCGTGCCGGTGAAGAATATCGTGCTGCTGCCAATTGGTGGCGTGGCCCAGTTGAGCCGCATCCCGGAGGAGCCGCGGCAAGAGCTGGTCATCGCCGCCGCCGGGCCGGCCGTCAACTTCGGACTGGCGTTGCTCTTGCTGGTGCCGGTAGCCCTGACCGGCCAGCTCGACGGGCTTCTGGGATTCGACGCCCTCTTGCAGAGTGCCGGCAAGCTGAGCGGCGGCGCTATCTTCCGTTACACCTTCATCTCCAACCTGTTCCTCGGCGTCTTCAACCTGTTGCCCGCCTTTCCCATGGATGGCGGCCGGGTGCTGCGGGCGCTCCTGGCCATCCGCCTGCCCTATGTACGCGCCACGCGCATCGCCGTGAGCATCGGCCAGTCGATGGCCTGGCTGCTCGGCCTGTGGGGCTTTCTCGGGGGCGGCTTCTTCCTGATCCTGGTCGCCTTCTTCGTCTACATCGGCGCCGGCCAGGAGGGGCAGCTCGTCGAGGCGCGCCACATCTTGCGCGATCTCACCGTGGGGCAGGCCTACTCTCGCCGGGCGTTGAGCCTGAGCCCGACCGATCCGTTGCAGCGGGCGATCGACCTGACCCTGAGCACCTTCCAGTCGGACTTCGCCGTGTGCGACGGCCAGCGGCTCGTCGGCCTGCTGACCTACGCCCGGATGGTCGAGGCCCTGAACGGCCAGGGGCCGGACGTGCCGGTGGGCCAGGTGATGCAGACCGACATCGCGCCGGTCGGCCCGCGCGACGAGCTGTTTCGGGTGCAGCAGCGCATGACGGAGAACAAGTTGGCGGCGCTGCCGGTTGTGGAGGCGGGGCGTTTCCTGGGCCTGATCACCAATCGGGACGTCGGCGAGCTCTACAGCCTGGCCTCGAGCTGGCCGGCGGAGCAGCCGCTGCCGGACGTGGCGGCAGCTTCGGAGGTGTGATGGGGGACGGGTGGCTCGCTGGTTGAGTGGTCGGTTGGTTGGTTGGCGGGGATAATCGTGCCAGCCTGCCAGGCGCCTGCGGCCATACCCAGCGGTGCAACCTGATTGGAGGGACAGATGCGCGTCGACGCCGTCTTCAACAATGTCCGCGCCCGCATCGGAGGTGGGGGCGCCGCTTCCGACAACAAGTTTGGCTGGTTCCCGGGGGTCTTCACGCCCACGATCCTGACCATCCTGGGCCTGATCATGTATCTGCGCGAGGGCTGGGTCGTCGGCAACGCCGGCCTCCTTGGCGCGCTGGCCATCATCCTCCTGGCCCATCTGATCACGATCTGCACCGGCCTGGCGGTGTCGTCGGTGGCCACCAATACTCGCGTCGGCGCCGGCGGCGCCTTCGCCATCATCTCCCAGTCGCTGGGCCTGGAGATCGGGGGCAGCATCGGCGTGCCCCTCTACCTGGCGCAGGGCATCTCGTCCGCCTTTTACGTGCTCGGCTTTTCCGAGGCGTTCATCAGCATGTTCCCCCCTGGGGGAGCCCCGAGCATGTGGCTGGTGGCGCCGATCGCCTTTGCCCTGGTCTTCCTCATCGCCTACGTGAGCGCCCAGTTCGCCGCCCGGATCCAGTTTCTGATCATGGCCATCATCGCCGTGTCGCTGGTATCGATCGCCCTGGGCAGCTTCCCTATCGCCGGCCAGGCGGGCCTGATCCACGAACCCCAGCTGATCGGCAGCTTCAGCGACCAGGGGCGAGGCTTCTGGGGTACGTTCGCCATCTTCTTCCCGGCGGTGACCGGCATCATGGCCGGCATCAGCATGAGCGGGTCGTTGCGCGAGCCGCGCCGGGCCATCCCGCTGGGCACGATGTTGGCTATCTTCGTCGGTCTGGTCGTCTACGTCGTTCTGGCCTTCTGGCTGGCCCGCGTGGCCACGCCTGAGGAGCTGCTGGCGGACAGCACCATCATGGTGCGCAAGGCGGCCTGGGGCCCCGCGGTGCTTGCCGGCATGCTCGGGGCCACCTTCTCCTCCGCCCTCGGCTCCATCGTGGCCGCGCCTCGCGTCATGCAGGCCCTGGCCGGCCAGCACCTCATCCCGCTGAGCGGCCTGTTCCGCCGGGAAAACGAGAAGGGAGACCCCCGGCCGGCGACGGTCTTCACCGGGATCATCGGCTTCGTCACCGTCTTCGTGGCCGTCTCCGCCGGCGGCCTGGACCCGTTGGCCGAGCTGCTCAGCCTCTTCTTCCTGATCACCTATGGCATGCTGAACGTGGTCGTCCTCATCGAGCAGGCGCTGGGCATGGTCAGCTTCCGGCCCACGTTCTCCGTCCCCATGGCCGTGCCCTTCATCGGCATGATCGGGTGCATCTTCGTCATGTTCCTGATCAACCCGTCGTTCAGCCTGGTGGCCGTAGTGGTGGTGATCATCCTCTACCTCTTCCTCTCGCGGCGCAAGTTCACGCTGACGCGCAATGACGTGCGCAGCGGCCTGTTCACCACGATCGCCGAGTGGGCGGCGGTGCGGGCGGCCGACATGCCCTCCGCCCCGGAGCGCACCTGGAAGCCGACGGTGTTGGTGCCCGTGCAGAACGCGGCGTCGCTGACCGGGAGCTACCGCTTTCTCTACGCGCTGACCTATCCGCAAGGCGGCGTGAACATCCTGGGCATCCACCCGCCCGGCCGGGCCGAGAAGCTGGGCGACTTGCCGATGATGACCCAGGCGTTCCTGCGGGACGGCATCTACGCGCGCAGCACCGTCCTGGAAGAGGACGACTTCGCCAACGGCGTGCGTGTAGCCACCCAGGTGTTGCGCCGCGCCTTCTTCCGGCCCAACCTGCTCTTCCTGCATATCCGACCGGACAGCGATCTGACCGAGCTCCAGACGCTGGTCAATCGGACGGCGGCCTATAACATGGGCATCGTCCTGCTATCGCGCCACCCGGTGGTGGAGCTCGGGCGGGAGCAGGAGATCAACGTCTGGATGTCGTTGCAGCACGAGGATTGGCAGGAGCACCTGCGGGAGAGCAACATCGACCTGGCCATCCTGCTGGCCTTCCAGCTACGCCGCAACTGGAACGGGCGGATCAACCTGTGCATGGCTGTGCGGGACGACGAAGAGCGGGAGCGGGCGGAGCGCTTCATGGCCGAACTGAGCACGCTGGCGCGTTTGCCCAAGAGCACGCAACAGCTGGTCATCATCGCGCCCTTCTTGGAGGCTTTGGGGGCGGCGCCGCGGGCAGACCTGCACCTGTTCGGCCTGCCGGCAGACTCGGACCTGACGTTCGTGCCGTCGATCACGCAACGGCTGGAGGCGTCGTGCGCGTTTGTGCGCGACTCGGGTGAGGAGAGCGCGCTGGCGTAGAGGCGCAGCAGGCTGCGCCCCAGCATGGGTCTGGGTAGGGGACCTGTTACGGCCGCTCGCGGGCCAGGAAGGCGGCCAGGGTCGTCGCCGGGCGCCCGAGTAGCGCCTCCAGTACGAACGGGTTACCCTCGAGCCCATGCCGGGCGTAGTAGGCGAACATCTGGCGCAGCGTGGCCACGGCGTAGTCGCTCAGCGCCCCGTCTCGCCGGGCGGCGGCCTCCCAGTCGTCCAGTGGGATTTCCGCGGCGGCGACCGGCCGGCCCAGGTGGCGGGCCAGCGCCTCGGCCACAGCCGTCTGGGTCAGCGGCGGGCCAGCCAGCTCGTAGATCGCCCCGGCGTGGCCCGGCTCCTGCAGCACCCTGGTGGCTACCGCGGCCACGTCGGCCAGATCGACCAGGCTGATCGCCGCCGACGCGGGGTAGGGGGTGGCGTGCCGCCCTTCGTCCTGGATCTTCGTCCAGTTGGCCAGCAGGTTTTGCATATACGCCGTGGGCTGGAGGATCGTGAACGGAAGGCTCGCAGCCAGCAGGCGCTCCTCGACGCGCAGCTTGGCCCAGTGGTGGGGCATCGCCTCGGTCTGGGGGTGGAGCACCGAGTGGTAGACGAAGTGACTCAGGCCGGCGGCCTGGGCTGCGGCGATCACCCCTTCGCCGATGACCACTTCCTCCGGGTGCATGTTCGGGCAGATGTGGTAAATGGCGTCTACGCCGGCAGCCGCCCGGCGCAGCGCCGCGTGGTCGCGCAGGTCGGCGACGACGACCTCGGCCGCTCCCGCCTCGCGCACCGTCCGGTCATCCGAGCCCGTCACGAGGCGCGCGCCGTCGGCGCGGAACGCCAGGCTCGTGAC
>JBFGLK010000239.1:0-5649 GCA_041576195.1 Promineifilaceae bacterium (SeqCode) | reverse complement strand
GCGCCCGTTCCCGCGCCCGTATCTGCGCCCGTTCCCACGCCCGTTCCCGCGCCCGTATCTGCGCCCGTTCCCGCGCCCGTTCCCGCGCCCGTTCCCACGCCCGTATCTGCGCCCGTGGCCCCACCGTCCGCGGGCACGCCCGCCCCCCCGCAGGCGACCAGGAGCATGGTGAGCGGGAGGGCGAGGAGGAGCGCGCGGAGGGTGAGGAGCATGGCAATGTCGTTTCCCTTCAAATCAGTGTACCCGCTGTGCCAGTCCAAGACACGCTTGCCCCCATTGCGCGCCGGCCAACTTGCGCTAGACTGGGCCCACTCGCCATCCCCCACATCCAAGGAGCGTTGCCATGTCGTACGAAGCTGCCTACCGGCACTGGCAATCCGACCCGACCGGCTTCTGGGCCGAAGCGGCCGCGGACGTCCACTGGGTTCGCCCCTGGGACGCCGTCCTCGACGACAGCCGCCGCCCCCTCACTCGTTGGTTCCCCGGCGGCCAGGTCAACACCTGCACCAGCGCCCTCGACGTTCACGTCGCAGGCGGTCGGGCCGAGCAGGTCGCCCTCATCTACGACAGCCCGGTTACCGGCGCGATCCGCCGCTATACCTATCGCCAGTTGCGGGACGAGGTGGCTCGCCTGGCCGGCGCGCTCGCGGCGCTCGAGGTGGAGCGGGGGGATCGCGTCATCATCTACATGCCCATGATCCCCGAGGCGGTCATGGCGATGCTGGCCTGCGCCCGCCTCGGCGCCATCCACTCCGTCGTCTTCGGCGGCTTCGCCGCCAACGAGCTGGCCACGCGCATCGACGACGCCCGGCCCCGGGTCATCCTGTCCGCCTCGTGCGGCATCGAGGTCAATCGCCTCGTGCGCTACAAGCCGCTGCTGGACGAGGCGATCGCCCTCAGCAAGGCCCCGCCGGAGCGCTGCCTCATCTTCCAGCGCCCGGAGGAGACGGCCGAGCTGGTCCCCGGTCGCGACCTGGACTGGGCCGAGGCGGTGGCGGCGGCCCGGCCCGTCGACCCGGTGCCAGTAGCGGCCACGGACCCCCTGTATATCCTCTATACCTCTGGGACCACGGGCATGCCCAAGGGCGTGGTGCGGGACAACGGCGGCCATCTGGTGGCGCTGAAGTGGAGCATGCGCCACATCTACGGCGTCGAGCCGGGGGACGTCTTCTGGGCCGCCTCCGACGTGGGCTGGGTCGTCGGCCACTCCTACATCGTCTACGGGCCGCTGATCCACGGCTGCACCACCGTGCTCTATGAGGGCAAGCCGGTGGGCACGCCCGACCCCGGCGCCTTCTGGCGAGTCATCGCCCAGCACGACGTCCGGGTGTTGTTCACCGCGCCCACCGCCTTCCGGGCCATCAAGCGGGAGGATCCGGACGGCCGGCATCTGCGCGGCCACGACCTCAGCCGCTTCCGCGCCCTGTTCCTGGCCGGCGAGCGCTGCGACCCGGACACCCTGTTCTGGGCCCAGGAGAAGCTCGGGGTGCCGGTGATCGACCACTGGTGGCAGACGGAAACGGGCTGGCCGGTGGCCGGCAACTACCTGGGGCTGGGCCTGCTGCCGATCAAGGCCGGCTCTGCCGGCAAGCCCGTCCCCGGCTACGACGTTCGTGTGCTCGACGAAGCAGGTTACCCGGTGGACGCCAACGCCATCGGCAACATCGTGATCAAGCTGCCGCTGCCGCCCGGTTGTCTGACCACGCTCTGGCAGAACGACCAGGGCTACATCGACAAGTACCTGTCCGCCTACGACGGCTACTACGTGACCGCGGACGCCGGCTTCGTCGACGACGAGGGCTATCTCTCCATCATGAGCCGCACGGACGACATCATCAATGTCGCCGGCCACCGGCTCTCGACCGGGGCCATGGAAGAGGTGCTGGCCGCGCATCCGGACGTGGCCGAGTGCGCCGTCATCGGCGTCAAGGACGACCTCAAGGGCCAGGTGCCGCTGGGGTTGGTGGTGCTGAAGGCGGGCGTCACGCGGGCCGAGGCGGAGATCGTGACGGAGCTTGTGGGACGGGTCCGGCAGCAGATCGGCCCGGTGGCCTCGTTCAAGGTGGCCACGGTCGTGCCGCGGCTGCCCAAGACGCGCTCCGGCAAGGTGCTGCGAGGCACGATCCGCCATATCGCCGACGGGGAGTCCTATCGGATGCCGGCCACCATCGACGACCCGGCGGCGCTGGGCGAGATCGCCGCCGCGCTGGAGCGACTCGGCTTTGGCGGGTAGGCGGCCCTGGCGCCGCCTGCCTACAGATAGAACGGTGCACCATCGTGTGAGCGACCGATGACCGAGGTTACCATTCGCCCGGGCACGCCCGACGACAGCTACGCCGCGTTCCTCGTCTTCGAGGAGACGCTGGCCGATCTGGCCCACCGCCTGGGCCTGGCGCGCGGGACCGACTGGTCCGACCCGGAGAAGCTGGCCCGGATGTGGGCCCAGCGCGGCTCGCTCTACCAGCACCTGGCGGAACACGCCACGCAGTTCTGGGTGGCCGAGCGGGACGGGCGCGTGCAGGGCTTCTCCCGGTCGCTCCTGCGGGACGGCGTGATCCAGTTGACCGAGTTCTTCGTCCGGCCGGGCGAGCAGTCCGGCGGCGTCGGCCGCGAGCTGTTTCGGCGCGCCTTCCCGGTCGCGGGCGCCCGGCGCCAGCTCATCATCGCCACCATCGACGCCCGGGCCCAGGCGCGCTACTTGAAAGCGGGCCTCACCCCGCGCTTTCCCCTGTACTACTTCTGGCGCGAGCCCGTCGCCCGCCCGCTGGCGACCGACCTGGCGATCGAGCCCCTGCCGGCAGCCACGCCCGCGCTACTCGACACCCTGGGCGCCATCGACCGCCAGGTCATCGGCTATCGCCGTGACCCGGAACACCGCTGGCTGCTGGCCGCGCGGCAGGGCCATCTCTATCGCCGCAGCGGCCGACCCGTCGGCTACGGCTACACCGGGCCGGCCAACGGCCCGTTCGCCCTGCTCGACGCGGCGGACACCCCCGCCGTCCTGGCCCACGCCGAGGGCGAGGCCGCCGCCGTGGCCCGACCCCATTTTGGGCTGGAGGTGCCGACCGTCAACCAGGCGGCCGTGCAGATCCTGCTGGCGCGCGACTTCACGATGGACGGCTTCATTGCCCTCTTCATGACCGACGGGCCGCTCGGCCAGCTCGAGAACTACGTGGTAGCCAGCCCGCCCTTCTTCCTGTGAGCCCGCCCGCCTCAGCGTAGCACGCGGCGGACGACAGTTCCATAGACACGTGTACTGATTTGCCCGTCCCAGGAGGGGGACGGCTCAAACCCTGGGCGGCGCAGACCTCTGGCTGCGCGCCGGAGAATGAGTATACTTCGCGCGCCGGCGCTCACGTTTGACCGTGGCTTGCACCGGTCCGTCACCCCACCGCCGCTCGCCGGCGAAATGGCTGCCAACCATGCCCCAGACCTTTCATTGCCCGAACTGCCAGGCGTCTCTGGATGTGGATCCGGCCTCCCCGGCCGTCACGGTGCGCTGCCCGTATTGCAGCAGCACGGTCATCGTGCCTGAGGCGCTGCGCGGCGCCGGGTCGGCTGCCGGCAGCGCCGGCGACGCCGTTGTCGCCGAGGTGCTGCGCCTCGTCGCCAGTGGCCAGAAGATCGCGGCCATCAAAGCCTATCGGGAGGCCTACCCCGCTCTGTCACTCGCGGAGGCCAAGGAAGCGGTCGAGGCCCTGGAGCGGGGCGAGGCGATCGTTTGGCAGGCGCTGGCGTCCCCGGCGGGCGGCGGCGTGACCCAGCCCGTCGTGGTCAGCGACCGCGCCCGGCGGGTCATCGGCTGCTCGCTGCTCGCCCTGCTGCTCGTGATCGGCCTCAGCATCGTCATCCCGCTCGTCGCCGGCTGGTTTGCCGTGTCGGCCGTCACGCGGTCGGAAGTCCTCAGCGGCGATCGGGCCGCCGCGCCCGCCGACGGCCCCCGCCCGACCGACCTGCCCGCCGCCACGGCCACGCCGGAGCTGGCACCGGTGATCCTGCGTTTTGGCGGCCAGGAGGGCATCGGGCCCGGCTTCTTCAACGACACGCGGCGCCTCGGCGTCGACGGCGAGGGACGCATCTATACCGGCGACTACCTCGGCGGCCGGGTGCAGGTGTTCGACGCGGGCGGCGCGTTCCAGGCCCAGTGGTCGGTGGGCCCGGCCGACTACGCCATGATCGCCATGGCGGTGGACCGTGCCGGCACCGTCTATCTGCTCGAGCGGGGCGCGATCACGCGCTACGATGGCCTGACCGGCGTCGCCCAGGTCCCACCGGCCGTCCCTGGCCGCGGCGACTTCCGGTCGCTGGCCATCGCCCCGGACGGCAGCCTGGTGGCCGCGGGCAATCGCCGCCTCGTCCGCTTCGACGCCCAGGGCGAACTGGCGCTGGACCTGGCCGACCCGTTCGCGGCCATCACCGGCTTCCAGACCACACACAACGCCCTGGCCGTGGATGGCGCCGGCTACATCTATCTTGCCGGCGCCGAGACGATCTACAAGTTCGACCCCGAGGGGCGCCTCGTCGACCGGATCGGCAGCCGCGGCGACGGGTCGGACCAGTTCCACACCGCGCCCAGCGCCATCGCTGTGGACGGCCGGGGCCGCCTCTTCGCCAACGACTTCGAAGGCATCCACGTCTTCGACGCCAACGGCCGCCACCTGGCCCTGATCGAGCTGGCCGGGATCAGCTTCGGTATGGTGGTGGACGACCAGAACCGGCTGGTGGTCATGGACCGTAACAGCAACGAGGTACTCGTCTACGACCTCTCGCGGCTGCCGTGAGCGGGAACACGAATCCCCACACACCACGCGGGTGACCTCCGCTCCATAGGCACGTGCACTGGTTTTCCCGCGCCCGATGGGACCGAAACGGGACGCCCGCCCCATGACGGCGGGACGGCGGGCGGGGTAGGCTGCCGGCATCTGCTGTCGCCTGCCTTTGAAGGAGTGGCCCGATGAATCGTCCGCACCCGGTTGCCGTGACCGTCTTCGTCTCGTTTGGCCTGCTGGCCCTGTTGCTTTTCGTCTATGCCCGCCCGGCGCCCCTGCCCCCGCCGCTCCCCACGGTGAGCCCGGCGCAGCACATCGTCTTTCACAACGGCGTGGTCCTGACGATGGACGAGGGCCGGCCACGGGCGACGGCGCTGGCGGTGACCGGCGCGCGCATCACGGCGGTGGGGGACGACGCGACGGTGCTGGCGGAGCGCCATGCCGGCACGATTGCAATCGACCTGGGCGGCCGGACGCTCATGCCTGGCTTCGTCGACGCCCACACCCACCTGCTCAACGACGCCGAGCCCTCCTTCGACATGAACCTGGCCGAGGTGCAACAGCTCGCTCTAGAGAACGGCATCACCACCATCGGCAATCTGTACACGAATGAGGGCTTTCTCGAGGAGATCACGGCCTTCGCCGCGGCCGGCCAGCTACGGCTGCGCACCAGCCTTTACCTGGTGGCCACAGACAATTGCGGCCGCCCTCAGGGAGACTGGTGGCGGGCGCACCCGCCGACCCGGACGCCGGGCGAGATGCTGCGCATTGGCGGCGTCAAGATCTTCACCGATGGCGGCACCTGCAAGCGCCCGGCCGTCAGCTATGAGGTGAGCCCCGGCGCCGGCCTCGGCGATCTTTTCTTCACGCAGGCCGAGCT
>JBFGLK010000238.1:0-5649 GCA_041576195.1 Promineifilaceae bacterium (SeqCode) | reverse complement strand
TCAATAGCTTCGCATAGAGCATGCCGCGGATGTCGACATCGTCGACGAAGGCGGGGTTTCCCTTGGCCAGGCGCACGGCGTCGACCTTGGCCTCTGGCTTGCCAACCACGTCCGTCTCCGGGATGTTCGAGGTGAGCAGCAGATCGGTCCTGGTCCGGGTCGCAGTCGCCTGCTGCGCCCCGGTCGTGCCAGCCGGCGGCGTCGACTCGGGCGCCGGCTCGTCCTCGTCCGGCGGCGGCTCCTCGACCAGGTAGCCGGCGTCCACCATCTCAGGTCCGGGGTAGGGCGGTGGCGTCTCCCCCCGCATCAC
The DNA here is from genome assembly GCA_041576195.1 of Promineifilaceae bacterium (SeqCode). Taxonomy (GTDB): domain Bacteria; phylum Chloroflexota; class Anaerolineae; order Promineifilales; family Promineifilaceae; genus JAGVTM01. The sequence continues at coordinate 5,339 of JBFGLK010000238.1, read as the reverse complement.
GGCCGCCGCGCGCAGGATCGCTTCTACGACCTTGAGATAGCCCGTCTCCCGGCACAGCACGCCCGACAAGGCGTCGCGCACCGCCGCCTCCGTGGGATCGGGGTGGCGCGCGATCAGGGCCTTGGCGGCCAGAATCATCGCGGGGGTGGAGTAGCCAGACTGGATGGCGCCGGTCTCGATGAAGGCGCGCTGGATCGGGTGCAGATCGCCCACGCGGTCGGCCAGGCCCTCGACGGTCTCGATAGCGTGGCCGATGGCCTGGCCGGCCAGCAGGCGCTCGCTGGAGACCAATCGGCCGCCCAGAAGGATGGCGGACGCGCCGGTGGTTCCGTCGTCGCTGCCAAAGCGGACGCTGTAGTATCCGGCACGCCGGAGCACGGTGAGGAGCGTCTCGGTCGGCTCCCCTTCGAGCGCATGTTGGCGCCCGTTGATTGTCAGGGTGAGGGCCATGGATGCCTCCGAGCGGTCCGGCACACTTCTGACCGGTGAGTTTGTCTGCGCCGTCTACGCCGGTCGTTTGAACACGCAGAGGTAGCGGTTAGACCACCGGCGCATGCCTCCCCCTTCGAGGATGAGCAGATCGCTGTTGCTGCCGACTATGACGGGTTCGAGGTGGATGAGCTCCCAGCCCTTGTCGCCCAGCCGATTCAAGTCTGGCATCAGCGCTTCAGGGGCGTAGCGCGCCAGGCCCTCCGCCTCCTCGCGTGACATCTCCATGCGCTGCACGGCCTCGTCGACGTTCGCCTCCAGGATTTGGGTCAGGTATTCCCAGCGTTGCATACGCCTCCTACCGCCTCGCCAGGGCGCGACCTCCGGCTGCCTCGGCGCCATTATAGCGTAAGCGCCACGGCGCCGCGACGTATTGCCTCCCCCCTGGGCCACTGCTATAATGACCTGGCAATGCCACCCTAGCTCAACGGTAGAGCAGGCGCTTCGTAAGCGTCAGGTTAAGGGTTCAAATCCCTTGGGTGGCTTCTCCGTTGTCACCCTGGTAACCCCAGGGTTTTTTCTTGGTGACGCGATGGCCATGAACAGGCCGGCCCCGATCGTCTTTGGCGTTGCCGGAGGGACCGCCTCGGGCAAGACTACGATCGCCCGCTCCATCCTGGCGGGAATTGGCGCGGATCAGGTTGCCTATCTGCCGCACGACGCCTACTATCGCGACATGCCCCACCTCGACCTCGCGGAACGGGCGCGCCAGAACTACGACCACCCTGATTCGCTCGAAACCGAGCTCATGATCGAGCACGTCCACGTGCTGATGCGTTGGGAGTCAGTGGCCATCCCGGTCTATGACTTCACGGCCCATCGGCGCACGGCGCGCGAGTTGCGCGTCGACCCGGCGCCGGTCATCCTGATCGACGGGATCCTCATCTTCACGAACGCCAAGCTTCGAAACTTGATGGACATCAAGCTTTTCGTCGACACCGACGCCGACGTGCGCTTCATCCGGCGCATGAAACGCGACCTGGAGGAGCGGGGCCGCTCGCTGGAGTCGATCGTCGATCAATATCTGAACACTGTCCGTTTGATGCACCTGGAGTTCGTGGAGCCGAGCAAACGCTACGCCGACGTCATCATTCCCCAGGGCGGCCTGAATCAGGTGGCCACGGACATGGTGGTGTCGCGCCTGATCGCTCTCCTGGCCAGCCGCGCCGGCGCCGGCCAGGCCGGCTGAGGGCGACGAGCGATGCCCGGCGGTCCGCGTTCCGGAGCGTGCCCCCTTCATTTAGCGCACTGGCAGATCCGCCCCGGGGTGGCGCCGCTCTGGAATAAGCACAGGGCGGCATGGCCGCGCGCTGCCGGCAACGGCCGTCGCCGCCCTCACTGCGCTCGGACGTGGACCCGCCCATGAGCCTGGCCCGCCGCACCGTCACCGCCACCGGCTGGAATGTGCTGGCCAGCGTCATCACGGTTGCTGTCCTCTTCGGCCGGAGCATCGTCCTGGCCCGCCTGTTACCCGTCGAGGCGTTCGGCGTCTATAGCAAGGCCCAGGCATGGCTCACCATCACGGTCACCCTGTCGACCTTCGGCATGGGGGCCGCCTTCCTCAACCGCGACCCCGAGACACTCGACGAAGACCGCGCGGCGGCCGTGTTTTTTACGCTCAAGCTTGCCTTCACGTCGCGTTGGTTGGCGGGCGTGATCGTCCTCGCCCTGGCCCTTACGAAGGGTCCGTTCCGCCTGGCCCTGATCTGGCTGGGCGTTACCGCCTCGGTCAACCACCTGTCGCTGGTGCCGCGCACGATCCTCCATCGGCGCGTGGTGCACCGGCGGCTGGCACTGATCCAGACCCTCTCCGCCCTGGCCACCACCGCCGTCGCCGTGGGCCTGGCCTGGTCGGGCGCCGATCTGATCGCCTTGCTGGCCACCGATGCCGTGACGGCCCTGCTCTCCTTTGTCCTCATCTACCTCTGGCGGCCGGTCTGGCGGCCGCGGCTCAGCTTCGCGTGGCCCACCGTCCGCTACTACCTGCGCTATGGCTCCCGTCAGCTGGCCGCCTCTCTGCTGGTCGACATGCTCGATCGCGTGGACGATCTCTGGACCGGCTCCTTCTTGGGCGACCAGCCGCTGGGCTTCTACTCGCGCGCGTTCCGCTTCGCCACTTATCCGCGGCAGATCCTGACTGGCCCGGTCGGGACGGTGGCCTGGGGCACTTACGCCGAGCTCAAAGGTCGCCGATTGGAGCTGTCCCAGGCGTTCTTTAGGGTCAATGCGCTGCTGATTCGCGCCGGCTTCCTGCTCGCCGGACTGCTGATTCTGATCGCCCCCGAGTTCATCCGCCTCGTCCTCACGCCGCGTTGGATGCCCATGCTCGACGCCTTTCGGCTGATGCTCCTCTATGTCATGCTAGATCCGATCAAGGGCACGATCGGCAACCTGTTCTTTGCCGTCGGTGAGCCGCAGCGGGTCGTGCAGGCCCGGTTCATCCAGTTGATCGTGCTGCTGGCCAGCCTGTTTGCCCTCGGCCCGCTGCTGGGGATCGCCGGCGTGGCGCTCGCCGCCGATGTGATGATGCTGGTCGGCGTGGCCATCTTGCTGGTCCAGGCGCGCCAGCACGTCGACTTCAATGCCCGCCGCCTCTTCGTTGTCCCGACCCTGGCCCTGGGGCTGGGGCTGGCCGCAGGGCTGGCCGCCGCGGGCTGGTTGGTGCCGGCACAGGACCTCTGGACCGCGGGCGCCAAGCTCGCCGCCTTTCCCCTCGTCTATGCCGTCACCCTCCTCCTCTTCGAGCGCCGTCAGCTCACCGATCAGGTCCGCCAGCTGCGCCAGCTCATGCGCCCGCCGCCCACCGCGGCTGCGGGCGGCGGCTTCCCGGTGGACTCAGAGGCCGCCTAGCCAGTCTCCCGACTATGAACCGCCGTCCTCTGCTCATCACGGGCATGCACCGATCCGGCACGTCTCTCCTGGCGCGCTTCGCCCACGGCTCCGGCGTCGACATGGGGCGTGATCTTCTCGGTCCCCTCCCGAGCAATCCCTTCGGCCACTTCGAGGACGCCGACTTCGTTGCTTTTCACCGAGAGATCCTGCGCCGCGAGACGGGGGGCGATCTGTGGGTCACCGCACCACCGCCGACAACGGCAGCCGACCGCGGGCGCGCCGAGGCCCTGGTCGCGGCCCGAGTGGATAGGGCGATATGGGGCTGGAAAGACCCCCGCACAACGCTATTCCTGGGCTTCTGGCTGGACCTGCTCCCGGACGCCACGATCCTCTTCGTCGTTCGGCACCCGTGGTCGGTCCTCGATTCACTTGCCCGCCGCCACGGGCGGCGCGCCTACCGGCTGCGCTCGCACAATCGCTATCTGCGCACGTGGCTCGCCTTCAACCGCCATGGTCTGGCCCTCCGGGAGCGCGAGCCGGCGCGCTGCGTCCTCGTCATCCTCGAAGAGGCCATCGCCGATCCAGGCCCGCTGGCGCGTGCGCTCCAGAAACGGCTGGCTCATCCTTTCGAACCGGCGCGCTTTGCCGCGCTCTACGACGCGACTGCCCTGCGAAGTCGCCGCTTCGGCGCTCGCCTGTGCGCGCCCGACCTTCTGGCGCGCTGCGTGGCCTTCTACGCCCGGCTGCGCCGGTCGGCGGGAGGTTGACGCCCGTATGCCGCCACCGCTACCGGAGCTCCACGGCCTCGTCGTCCTGGATCGCCTGCGCGTCGCCCGGCACCTGGGCATGAATCGCAGCCTGCACCTGGCCGCGCCCGCGCTCGAGGCACTGGGCACGACCCTGCACTTCGTGGCCGCCCGCACTGTCCTGCACTTCCTCCGCGCCTGGGGTGCTGACCGACGCCTACGCTATGACTTCGCGCTATTTAACAGCCTGGCATCGCTGTCGCCCGTCAACGCCTTTGGCTATCGCCTGTGGCAGAGCGCCCGCGCCCTCAAGCTGCCCGTCTTCATTTACTGGCACGAAACCCGCTGGGTCATGACCCGGCATCTGGCGCGTTTTCCCGACAACGCCGCGCGGCTGGAGCGCGTGGGCCAGGCGTCCGGCACGGTGCACCTGGTGGTCTCAGGCGCCGGGGCGGCCATGGTGGAGCGCCGCTTTCCCGGCATGCCTCATCACCTGGTGCGCGAGTGCGCCCTTCCCCGGGTGGCCTATGACCGGGACCGGCCGCCGGCCTCACCGCCCCTCGTGGTCAACGTGGCCAGCATCCAGCCGCGCAAGGGGGTCGATCTCTTCGTTGAGACGGCCGTTCGGGTGTGCCGGCACCACCCAGACGCCCGCTTCATCTGGCTTGGCAACGGCGAGAATCGCGATGCCTGGGCCGAACGGGTCGCCGCCGTCGGCCTGGCCGACCGCGTTCGCTTTCCAGGCTATCGGGATAATCCGCACGCCACGCTGCTCGAGGCGAGCCTGCTCTTCCTCTCCAGCCGCGACGATCCGATGCCACTGTCCGTCCTCGAGGCGATGGCTCTGGCGCGGCCCGTCGTCTGTTTTGACGTTGGCGGCGCGCCGGAGGCGCTCGGCGTGGGCGGCCGGATCGTGCCGGCATTCGACGTGGACCGCGCGGCTCAGGAGATCCTCGCCATCCTGAGCCAGCCCCCCGCCGCCCGTCCGCGGCCCGCTCTCCGAGAGCGCTATCTGGCGCACTTCACGCCCGAGCGTTTCGCCGCTCGCCTCGACGCCGTCCTGCGCCAGGAGTTGACTCGTGAATAATCGCCCGTCCTACTTCTTCTGTATCGGCGTCCAGAAGACGGGCACCACGGTGCTCGCCCGTCTACTGGATCAGCACCCGCGGATCGCCTGCGTCTGGGAGAGCTGGGCCTTCAAGCCACGCGCGCCGGCCAGCCTATTCAACCCGCGCTCCGACGCCTGGCGCAAGCACGGCTTCGCCGAGGCGG
>JBFGLK010000237.1:0-5664 GCA_041576195.1 Promineifilaceae bacterium (SeqCode) | reverse complement strand
GTTCGCGGCGACGCGGCGCCAGTGCCCTTTTCCCCGGTTCGTGAACCCGATTACCCAGCCCCCCTGGGGGGGGATGGCGTGTCTAATTGTATTCTACGAGAAGCGCGGGGCCCGGTCAAACGGTCAGTTGACAGACGTTTGATCCATGCTATACTTTTGATGGCTCCCCCCCCCGGAGGTGGTTCCTCAGGCGCCCGCCTAGGGACCACCTCATTTTTTTGTCTGGACGACGCCCACGCGCGAAGACCCGCCTATGCCCGCTCCCCAACTCATCGACCGCGGTCCAGCCCTGACCCGCTCGGGCCTCATCCATCGCCTGCGCCAACCGGATGCCCCGGCGCCTCTGCCCACCGTGGTCATGCTGCACGGGCGGGCGGGCGACGAGGACGCGATGTGGGTCTTCGCCCGGACGGTGCCGGCAGCCTGGCTGATCGTCGCCCCCCGCGGCATCCTCCCCGACGAGCAAGGCTTCGGCTGGGTCGACTACACCCCCGGCGCCTGGCCCTCGCTGGGCGACTTCGACGAGGCCGTGGCCGTGGTGCGCCGCTTCCTGCTCACTCTGCCCGCCCTCTACGGCGCCGCCCCGGACCGGCTCTACCTCATGGGGTTCAGCCAGGGCGCGGCCCTCAGCTACGCGCTGGCCATGCGCCACCCCGGGCTGGTGCAGGGGATCGCCGGCCTCGTCGGCTTCGTGCCGACGAAGTGCGAGCCGGCCATCGAGACGGCTGCCCTGCGCGATCTGCCGATCTTTATGGGCGTAGGGCGGGAAGACCCCCGAATCCCCTACGAGCAGGCCCGCCGCTGCGCCGAGACGCTGCGCGCGGTCGGCGCCGATCTCACGCTGCGCGAATACGACGCCGGCCATCACCTGCCGGCACAGGGCATGCGCGATCTCCGGGCCTGGTGGCTCGCCCGCCCGGCTCCCCCGTAGCCTTTCCTATCCCCTCACGCGCGGCGCCGGCGCCACAGCCGCAGAAGCAGCCCCACCGCGCCGGCGGCCAGCGCCGTCCGCACCGCCTTGCGGGCCGCCGGTTGGCTCTCCAGCTCCGCGGCCAAGGAGTTCACCGCCTCCAGCCGCTGCGTCCCCACCCCGAAGAACGCCTGCATCACCGCCTTGCCCAGCCAATAGTGACCCGGTTGTCGCATCACGGTGGCGATGTCCACCGGCAGCGGTGGCACGCCGACGGCCAGGGCCAGCGGGCGGGTAAACTGCAGCACTTCCTGCTTGCCATGCGTCCGCGCGGTGCCCGACTTCTTCACGCCGCCAAAGGGTAGACTGGAGACCGGGTAGTGAGAGATGGCGTCGTTGACGTTCACCGAGCCGACTTCCAGTCGCCCGGCCACGCGCATGCCCCGGCGCAGGTCCCGCGACCAGACGCAGGCGCTCAGCCCATAGTCGCTGTCGTTGGCCAGGCGGATCGCCTCCGCCTCGTCGCGCACCCGCATGATCGGCATCACCGGGCCGAACGTCTCTTCCTTCATGATCTTCATGTTGTGGTTGACGTCGACCAGGATGGTGGGCTGCAGGAAGAAACCGTCCTTCTGCCCGCCATAGACGATGCGCGCCCCCTTCGCCACGGCGTCGTCGAGATGGTCCTGCACCAGGCGCATCTGGCGCTCGAAGGCCAGCGGCCCCAGGTCGAAGGGGCTGTCGATCTCCCGCGTGTAGCCGAGCTTCAGCTTCTTGACCTCCGCGAGGACTCGCTCGAGGAAGCGCTCGTAGACGGCATCGGCGACGTAGACGCGCTCCACGCCCATGCACGTCTGGCCGGCATTGTACATGGCGCCCCAGACGCCCCAGCGGGCCGCCGCGTCCAGGTCAGCGTCTTCCAGCACGATCATGGGGTCCTTGCCCCCCAGTTCGAAAAGGAACGGGATCATTTTCTCCGCGGCGGCCACGCCGACCTTCTGGCCGGTGGCGACGGAGCCGGTGAGGAAGATGAGGTCGGGCTCCGACTGGACGACGGCGGCGCCCACGGTCGCGTCTCCGTGCAGCACGCGCACATAGGACGAGATCTCCGGCACGCTCTCGATGATCTTCTGGATGATCAGGCCGGTGGCCCCGGCCACCTCGGACGGCTTATACAACACGCAGTTGCCGGCAAGCAGCGCCGAGAAGATTGGCGGCATGCCCAGGTCAAATGGGTAGTTCCACGGTCCAATGACGGCCACGACGCCCACCGGGTGCGGCTGCACCGTGTAGCGCCGGAAGAAATAGATCCCCGGCGGCACCGTCCTGCGTCCCAGCCAGCGCGTCGCGTGTTTAAGGTAGAGGTGCAGCTTGTCCGCCACCATGATCACTTCGATCAGGCCGTCCTGACGGCTCTTGCCGGTGTCCTGGTTGATCGCCAGGGAGATCTCGTCCGCGTAGTGCACGACTGCCTTTTGCAGCTTCCGCAGAATCTGCACCCGCTCGGCCACCGGCACACGGCCCCACGTGGCAAACGACCGCTTGAGCGCCTGGCGCGCCTCGACGATCTCCGCCGGGGAGGCCATCGGGATCTCGCCGAACGTCTGATCCAGGGCCGGGTTGTGGAAAGTAAGCACGCGCCGGTCATTCACCGGGGTCGCCAGTTGGGTTGTCATGGGATCCTCCACACGTTGCGCCGTGGTCATCGGCCTGCGCCGTTCGGACTCTGGCGGCCGGGTCGCCGCCAGGCCAGCAGGGCCAACAGGGCCAGCAACGCCCCGCCGCCGAGCCGGGCGAAGCGCGCCAGGCCGGCCCGCCGATGGCCGTTGGTCGCCGGGGCGCCTGCCGGCACCGCCAGCGGGACGATCGGCGCCGCCTCGGCCCGGGCCGGGATACGGCTCATGGCCCGCTCGGCCAGCGCCGTGATCGTCAGGCTCGGGTTGACCCCGAGGTTCGCCGGGATGCAGGAGCCATCCACGACGTAGAGCCCCGGATAGTTGAACACTTCGTGCCGGGCGTCGATGACGCCCCGCGTCTCGTCCGCGCCGATGCCGCAGCCGCCCAGGATGTGGGCCGTCGCCGGCGTACCCAGCAAGACTTCGTTCATCGCATTCCAGGGCACGCCATCCACCTTCTCCGCGAAACGCTCGACGACAGCCTTGCCGGCCTCGACCACCGCCGGGATCGGCTGCTCCGGGTCGCGCTCGCTCACCAGGTAGCGCCGGCCCAGCGTCCACAGGCCGCGCCCCCGCCGCAGGCTCATCTGGTTCTCCAGGGTCTGCATCACCAGGATGATCGTGTTCTTATTGGCCCAACCCGGCAACAGGCGCACCCGCAGGAAGTCTAGCGGCTGCCGCAGGCCGTGCAGGATCACCTGGCCCAGGCGTCGCAGCGGGCTGCCGGTCACGCCGATCAGGGGCAGCGTCAGGTTGCGCATGAACGAGGAGCCGGTCGGATAACGCACCGGCTCGACGCTGGTGACCTCGTCCACCCAGAAGGCCGAGGAGATGGCCACCCCCTGCGCGAAGTCGGACTCCTCCTGCCGCGCGGTGACCCCCATCAGCGCCTCGCTGTTGCTGCGCACCGTCTGGCCCAGCCGCGCCGACAGGCGGGACAGCGTGCCCAGCTCGTCGCGGCAGCGCAGCAACAGGTCGACCGTGCCCAGCACCCCGGCGGCGACGACGACGTGGCGGGCCCGCACGCTATGGCGGCGCTTGAAGACCCAGTCTGTGATGCGCCGGTATTCAATCTGATAGCGCGCCCCATCCGGTTGCTCGCCATAGAGCGGGGCGATCGCCGTCACCTCGCTCTCCGGCCGCACCTGGGCGCCGCCCTTTTCGGCGAAATAAAGGTAGTTCTTATCCAGGGTGTTCTTGGCATTATGCCGGCAGCCCACCATGCAGCCGCCGCAATGGATGCAGCCGGCCCGCGCCGGCCCCTCGCCCGTGAAATACGGATCCGGCACGGTCACGCCCGGCTCCCCAAAATAGATGGCCACCGGCGTTGGCTCGAACGTCGCCTCCTGGCCCAGCTCGGTGGCGATCTCCCGCAAGACGTGGTCGGCCGTCCAGAACGTCGGGTTCTCGGTCACCCCGAGCATGCGGTTGGCCTCGTCGTAAAACGGCGCCAGCTCCGCCTCCCAATCGGCCAGCTCTGCCCACTCTGGCGCCTCGAAGAACGCCTTGCCCGGCTTGATGTGGGTGCTGGCGTAGACCAGGCTGCCGCCCCCCACGCCGCTGCCGCTCATCACCCAGATGTCCTTGAAAAAGGTCAACACCTGGATGCCGAACATGCGCAGGCTGGGCATCCAAAGGAACTTGAAGACGTTCCAGTTGGTCTTCGGGAACGTCTCGGCAGTGAAGCGCTTGCCGCGCTCCAGCACCAGCACCCGGTAGCCCTTCTCCGTCAGGCGCATGGCCGAGACGCTGCCGCCAAACCCGGACCCGATGATGACGAAGTCGAAGACCTCGCCCGCCGCCCCTGCTCTCGCCCCATCCTTGGTCAAAGCGTCTGTCATTGGGTTCACTCCGCGGTGGATCGCGCCTGGCTGCCTGGGCACCCCATGTCGCGCCGGTTCTGGCCACGCCCGCCGTTACGAAACCGGTGGCGCCGGCCCACCGATTCATAACGCACTGCATTATATTGTACCGGATACCACCCGGGAAGTCATCAACGCAGGGCCGGCTGGCGATCCTCGCGCCCCGCCAGACCACGAGCCGACGTTATCCCACTTTTCACCTCGGCCCCCGTTTACAGCCGCCCAGCCCGTCTGCTATACTGCAACTTCGGGAGAGAAGAGAAAGCGCTGCCTTCAAGACAGCCCCGTGGTATTCGAACCAGGCATCGTCCCGGCGGGCCCACCCCATCCGGCGGTTTGCCCGCTTCGCCGCCATCCCCGATGACTGGTTGGCGCCGACGAACCACCTTCATCTGAATCATCGCGCCTGGCGACCCGCGCCTCAGGCCGGCCGCCAGGCCAGATTGACCGCAGCGGGAGGCCGTCGCCATGCGGGATCTGCACGTCACCCTGTTTGGGAAGTTCTGCGTCAGCGTGGACGAAGATCCGCTGGCCGGTCTGGACGCCAGCGGCAAGGTGCAACAGCTCTTTGGCTACCTGCTGCTACACCGGGAGCGCCCCCACCCACGCGAGGCGCTCGCCTCGTTGCTCTGGGAGTCCGGCTCCACCGCCCAGTCCCGAAAGAGCCTGCGCCAGACGTTGTGGCAGCTGCAATCGGCCCTGGATGTGGCCGGCTGCGGCGCCGTTCTGCACGTTGAGCCGGACTGGGTCCAGATCAACCCCGGCCTCGACTTCTGGCTGGACGTGGCCGTCTTCGAGCGCGTCGCCCTGTCAGCCCAGGGGATCCGCGGGCGCGATCTCTCGCCGGCCCAGGCGGCCCAGCTGGCGGAGGCCGCCCGGCTCTATCAGGGCCATCTTCTGGAGGGCTGGTATCAGGACTGGTGCCTGTTGGAGCGGGAGCGCCTGCAGCATATCTACCTGGATCTGCTGGACAAGCTGATGGCCTTCTGCGAGGCAGAGGCCCGCTACGAAAACGGGGTGCGCTATGGCCAGGCGATCCTGCGTCACGATCGGGCGCGGGAGCGCACGCACCGCCGCCTGATGCGCCTCTATTACCGTGCCGGCAACCGCAGTGAGGCCCTGCGCCAGTATGAGCGCTGCGCCGCCGCCCTGGCCGAGGAGCTGGGCGTGGCCCCGGCTCGCTCCACCACCGCCCTCTACGACGCCATCCGCGACG